>JBKJVY010000111.1:0-4739 GCA_046717185.1 Thermoanaerobaculia bacterium | reverse complement strand
ACGTTCAACCCGCGCGACTTCGCCGGGTTCGAGGGTCCGAAATTGAGAGTCGTCGTGCCGGGAAATTCGATGGAGCGTCCCCGGATCTCGTGATCGCCGCCGGAACGCGCCTCGGCCCCTATGAAGTGCTCGCGCCGGTCGGCGCGGGCGGAATGGGCGAGGTCCTACCGCGCGCGCGACACGAGGCTGTACCGCGAGGTCGCGGTCAAGGTGCTCCCGGCGTCCTTCTCGCAGGACGCGGACCGGCTGCGGTCCGGCCGGCCGAGACCGCCTCCCGGTGACGGAAGGCAAACCGTTCTCGGAGAGCTACGGCACCCTCGCCGTGCTGCGCGCGCTTGCCGACGCCTGGAACGCGTCTCCGCCGATGCAGCGTCTCGGCGCCCGCCTCGACTTCCAGCGGGTGGATCGGGTGAGGGCGGTGATCGACCCGGTGGAGGTCTACCACCGGGGCGGGATGGGGACGGACGCGGTGAACGGCGTGATTCTCGCGGGACTCTTCGACCTTGCGATCGGGACGGTGGGCTGGCTCACCCGGCCTGACACGCGCTCCGCCACCGTCTCGCTTGCGATGACGTTCTTGAAGCCGACGCGCGGCAATCGCGTGACGGTGGAGGCGCAGCTCCTTCGCGCCGGGACGAACCTGACCTTTGCCGCGGCGGAGATCTTCGATGGGAGTGACCAGGTGACCGCGCGATGCGACGGAAGCGTGGCGGTCGCGCTCGGGCGTTACGGGACCGGCGACTTCTTCGCGGGGATTCGGGGAGGGTTGTAGGAGAAGTCCGAAGTCCTGCTAGAATGATCGGGACAGGGCAGGATTCGGGAGCTCCGGCGTCGCTCCCGGATGTAGCGGAGGGCGAATGGGTTTCGACCTCGCTCGGAGCGCAGCCGCGCAGCACTTCCTCGGACGCCGTTTTAAATGCCCGTCATGAGACTCGTGTGGTCCCAGCCTTCCCGTCCGACCCACGACCGCGCGCGGCACCTCCTGCTGCTCTCGGTCCTCTGCCTCTTCCTGGGCGGCATCCTCGCCGGAGCGGCCGGGCGCGATCCGCGTCACACCCCCCGCGCCTTTCGGGCCGCGGTCGCGAGCCTGCTCGGGACCGGAGGGGTTTTCTTCCTGCTCGGCGTCGCGCTCCTCGCGGTCCAGAAGTCGAAAAAAACCTCCCCAAATCTGTCTCTGGCTCGCCCCTTCGACCCCTCCGACGTCGCGGCGCGCGCGCCGCGCTTCGGACAGGAGGAACGACGGTGAAAGACAACGTGGCTCCCTTCGATGTCCCGCGGGTCGGCCTCGCCCGCCGGGGCGCCCCGGACAAGACGGCGGACTCTTCGCGCGAGACGATCGAGGTCGAGTGCCCGCAATGTAACGCGGTCCTCTGTCTGGACGCCGGGCTACTGGCGTTGAACCCCGAAGTTCTCTGCGCCGGCTGCGAAGCGACCATTCCGCTGGCGTTTCGTGCCAGCGGAATCGGTTAGCCGCCCCGCTTCCCGCCTGTAAAAAGGCCCGGCCGCAAGTGCCGGCCGGGCCCCGGGTGCTGGCGAACCGGGGTCAGCGTGCCGTCGTGACCACGGCCGGACGCATCATTCCCACGGCGAGGAAGACGATTCCGACGAGAATATGGAAGACGTTGTCCGGCATCAGGTCGGCCGAGCTCATCGGTCCGGGGTGACCGAGGATGGCGGCAAGGGTCCCCGGCGCCATGAAGCCGATGATCGCGATCAGAAGGTAGACGACTCCGAAGATCAGGCAGAACGTCTTCGCGCCGTCGTACGAGCCCGCGAATCCAAGATACAGAGCGATCAACCCCGTGACGATGTGGATGATGTTGTGAATCGGCGTCAAGTGGAACCCCATGAGGTTTGGCGTCGCAAAGCCCACGAGACCCAGAATGAGAAAGATCAACCCACCGACCTTGCACAAAGTCTTGGCCATGGACCCTCCTTTTTCGCTGGGGCGGAAACACCCGCCGTTTCAGAGAGGCTATCAGCGGGGAAGCGCGCTTAGCTATTAGCCAAAAGGCGAGCCATGTCCGGCTCGCCGTCCCTGTCGCCCCCTGTCATCCCGAGCCCTTCGCCCCGTTTGTCATCCCGAGCGAAGCGAGGGATCTGTGTCCTTCGACCTCGGTTTTGCGCTCAGGGCAGGCTCCGCGAGGGATCTGGGGCCCAGATTCCTCGTCGCTCCGCTCCTCGGAATGACAGACGGGGTCCAGCAAACAGTCAACCGCTCACGCGGCTTACGTGACGATCTTGCGGGCCGCAGTCAGGCCGAGGATCAGGAAGATCATGAAAAGCACGAGGAACAGGAAAGCAAAGAACTTGGCGACCGCGAAGGACGCGCCGGCGACCGTCGTGAACCCGAAGAGTGCCGCGACGAGCCCGACGAAGAGAAAGATCACTGCGAGCTTGAGCATTCGTGACTCCTCCGCTCGCGAGGATTTGCGAAACCCGTGCCCGGCCCAACTATTCGATCGGCCGGACGTAGATCCAGCGGTACGTCATGTCGACGAAGGAGTGGAAGCGCAGGATCGCCGGAAACCCGAACGTCCCGTCGTCTCCCCATTCCTGCGACGAAACGCCCGTCTCGCGGACGGCGGAGAGTCCTGCCAGCGCCACGCCTCCCCAGCGGAAGCCGTCGACGGTGCCGGGCAAGTCAACGCCGACGCGGTCCGCGGCTTCCGGGGCGAGCCGGAGGTGGACGCCGCCGGTCGGCGAGGCGAGGCGGAGTCGCGCGTCCTTGCCCCCCCGGCGGAGAATGGTGACGGGCCGGTTGCCGTCGTCGTCCACGAGGATGCGCGTAAACCCCTCGGGCGGGACGAAGCGATTTGGTTCGTGGAGCGCGAGGCGCGACGTCCGCGGGTCGATCTCGACGACCGCCTCACGGAAGAGCGTGCCTCCCGCGACGCCGTCGGCGTCGTTGGGCGCGCTCGCGAGCGCCTCGACGTGGATCCCTTCGCACGAGAACCCGCCCGCTTCGAGCCGCGCACCGGACCCGATCGAGCGGCCGAAGACGTCCCGCTCGAACGGGATCCTGAGCCGAGCGGCGACCTCGGGCGAGACCCCGAGAGGCCCGTCCGCAGCCGAGTCGAGAGCGAGGGTGACGGGTATCCCGTTCACCGCCGCGGGAAAGGCGATGCCCCCCTCCGGCGTTCGGGCGAAGCCGATCGGCGCCGCGACGACCGTGAACCGGCCGCAGCCGCCCCCGACGGCCGCGTCGGGCAGGGGTCCCGTCGGAAGACCGACCGACGTGATCTCGGCCCGGACCGGCGGGCGCCGGCCGGACGTCTCGCGGAAGCGGGTCGGGCTCGTAAAGTCGAGGTCGAACCGGGGGGACCGGACGGCGACGAGCCGGCCGTCCCGGCGCGAGAACGACAGCACGAGGGGGAAAGCTCCCCCCGTCGGTGCGAGGCGGATCGAGACGGTGGCGGCGTCCGCCGGCCCCAGCGACAGGGGCGCCCTCTCGCGGTCGTCGAAGAGCCAGGCCCGCCTCCAGAAGTAGGAGCGGGTGAGAAGCTCCGCGAGGACGGGCTCCGAGACGACGCGGGTAAACCCGTCCTCGTCCACGTAGTAGGCCTTTCCCGCCTGAATTCCGCGCTCGGTGGCCGCGCCGGCCGAAGCGGTCCTCTCGCGGTACCGGCCGCGCTGCCACGCCACCTCCGCGACGCCGGCGGCAGGGGAAGGCCTTGCGGCGTCCGGTGAGAGACGCATCCGGATCACCTGGGAAGGCGCAAGCGGTCGGGCTCCCGTCGCGCTTCGATAGCGCTCGAGGATCCGCTTCGCGACCCGGCTCTCCGACTCCAGGCGACAACCGGCCGCCGCGAGGAGGACGAGCAGAACGAAAGCCGTCTCTCCGATCCGACGCGCCGAGCGGGAGTACCTCCGAGACCTCGGGGCCGATCTTAATACCCGCCGGGGCCGCTGTACGCTCGCCGCACAGCCCGCGAGGGAAATCACCGCCAGCCTAATTTTTTCTGCTTGACGTTCCATCGAGCGGACTAGAATAGCCGCCAAATTTGGATCAGCCCCTCAAGGGCGAATCTGCAACGAAGAAGGGATAGTGCAAATGGCAGAAAAAACCGGTAAAGCGATGTCCAAGTCTGCGATCGCGGATCAGCTGGCGAAGACCGCCGACAGTACCAAGCGGCAGGCGACACAGTTTCTCGACGACCTTACCGCTCTCGCCTATAAGGAGGCAAAGAACAGTTTCACGATTCCGGGCGTCGGAAAGCTCGTCCTCGTGAATCGAAAGGCCCGCATGGGCCGCAACCCCGCGACCGGCGAGGAAATCAAGATTCCCGCGAAGCGCGTCGTGAAGTTCCGCGTGTCGAAGAAGGCGAAGGACGCCATCCTGGGGGCGAAGCGCTGACCGGATAACCCGTCGCGGCATTGGAAAGGCGGTCCCTCCGGACCGCTTTTTCTTATGTGCTCCGATCGAAGCCGTCCGCTCAACGGGCGGCGAACACGAGCCGTACGGTGTTCGTCTCCTCGTCCACCCGGCCGGCGTTGGCCGAGAGAGCCGGGCCCGCGAGAGCGGTGAACGCGATGCCTCCCTGCAGCCGACCGGACCGGACGATTCTCGCCGAGAGCTCGACCTCGCGGAGCTTGTGAGGCAGGCCTTCCCGCGAAGCCGCCGTCGCGAGCTCGCGCGCGGCCGCCATTGCCGCTTCGACGAACTCGACGACTCCCGGCACGGCGGGAGCGGGAGCGACGGACCGCGGGCGAGCGGGAGGGGGCAGCTCGAGCGTGAA
>JBKJVY010000110.1:0-8323 GCA_046717185.1 Thermoanaerobaculia bacterium | reverse complement strand
CGCGTGACGGCGAACACGATCGAGGCGGCCGACGTCTTCGACCAGCTCGTGGCCGGATCGTCGGTACCGATCATCGCGGACGTCCACTTCGACTACCGGTGCGCGCTCAAGGCGATGGAGAAGGGCGTGACGGGCCTGCGGATCAACCCGGGCAACATCGGGGCGCGCTGGAAGGTCGAAGAGGTCACGCGGATGGCGGCGGACCGCGGCATCCCGATCCGCATTGGCGTCAACGCGGGCTCCCTCGAGAAGGACCTCCTGAAGAAGTACGGGGAGCCCACGCCCGAGGCGATGGTCGAGTCGGCGTTCCGGCACCTCGAGATCCTGGAGTCCCTCGGGTTCCATGAGACGAAGGTGGCGCTCAAAGCGTCGAACGCTCCGATGATGGTCGAAGCCTACCGGCTCTTCGCCAAGCAGAGCGACTACCCGCTTCATCTCGGCGTCACGGAGGCCGGTTCCCAGTTCACCGGGACTGTGAAGTCGGCGATGGGTATCGGGATCCTGCTCGCGGAGGGCATCGGAGACACGATCCGCGTCTCGCTCGCGGCGGACCCGGTCGAAGAGGTCCGCGTCGGCCGCGAGATCCTGAAGGGGCTGCACCTGCGGGACGACGGCGTCAACGTCATTGCGTGTCCGACGTGCGGTCGGCTCGAGGTGGACATGCTCCCGATGGTCGAGCGGATCGAGAAGCACCTCGCCGGCGTGAAGCTCCCGCTCCAGGTCGCGATCATGGGCTGCTCCGTGAACGGCCCCGGCGAAGCGCGTGAGGCCGACATCGGCTTCGCCGCCGGCAAGGACATGGGGATGATCTACAAGAACGGCGAGCCCTTCCGCCGGATTGGCGGCCCGAACATGCTGGACGAGTTCATCGCGGAGATCGACAAGCTCGTCGAAGAGCGCACGAATGCCGCCTCGGTCGCTCCCGCTCCCGCGGACTGATCCTTTCCGTCGCGCGGTAGCGGAGCACGTCACCGGGACGGAATAGAATTTCTTCGAGGCCCATCGCTGAACCTCGATGCTCCCGCGCTCGCGCTGACCTATGCGGCCACGGCGGCGCCCTCGGTCTGGCTCACGAGCCGCTTCGTCACGCGGGTTCCCTTTCGAATCGCGATCCTGCTTCTCCTTCTGCCGCTAGTCTTCACCGGCGAGGCCGTCCTTCGCGGCCGCATCTACGGTCCGGTGGACCTCTACAACGGGATCGATCCCTGGAGAGGACCTGCCGTGGAGCGCGGCGCTCGTCCGGCCGCGAACCCGATCCTCTCCGACCTCGCGTTCGCGAACCTCCCGTGGCGCGCCGCGGTACGCGAATCGATCGCGAACGGCCGCGCGCCGCTCTGGAACCGGTTCATCCTCGCCGGCAACCCCCTCCTCGGGAGCGGAGGCGCGGCGGTGTTCCACCCCGCGACGTGGCTCGCGATTCTTCTCCCCGTCCCGCTCTCCTGGACATTCACGTGCGCCTTCACGCTCTTCCTCGCGCTCCTCTCCGCCTGGGCCTTCTGCCGGGAGCTCGACCTGGACCCGCTTCCCGCCCTCGTCGGGGCGGTCGGGTGGGCCTTCTCCACGTACATGGTGTTCTTCCTCGGCTGGAGCGTGGGACTGTCGACCGCGAGCTTCCCGCTGCTCCTTCTCGGCCTGCGGCGACTGGCGAACGGGAGACCGGGCGTCGGAGTCACGGTGGCCGCCTTTCTCCTCTCGTTTTCGGGGGGCCATCCGGAGAGCACCTTTCACATGGTCGCCGCGGGCTCCGTCTACTTCGTGTGGGAGCTCCTCGCGTCCGCGCGCGGACGCGGGCGCCGGACGCGAGCCCTGGGCGGAGCTTTGCTGGCCGCGGTGCTGGGGCTCGCGCTCGCGGGGCCACAGCTCCTGCCGATCCTCGAGGCGGTCCAGCACTCGGCCGAGTACCGGGCGCGCCGCGGGCCGGTCGCAGCCGGGAACGCGGCGCAGTCCGTCGAGGCGGGGGAGGCAGCGCGCCGGCTCCTTCCGGCGGTGCTCCCTTTCGCGCACGGCATCTATGGCAAGAGCCCCGTCCAGGCGGAGCGCGCCGACGGCTCCGGGATGCCGCTCGCCTACAGCGGAGCCGTCCTGTTCGCGCTCGCGGGAGTGGGCCTCTTTCGGAAACGAGGGCCCGGCGGGGGACGCGGCCGCGGGATCTTTCTCGCGTTTGTCATCGCGGGACTGCTGCTCGGCGCAAGCGCACCGGGCTTGATCGACCTCCTGACACGGCTGCCGCTTTTCGCGGTCGCCCTCAACTACCGGCTCGTCTTCCTGGCAGCGCTCGGACTTTCCGCCCTTGCCGCTTTCGGCGCCCAGCGCGTTCTGCGGGACGGCTCGGGCCGGACGCTCGCGTGGGCGTGCGTCTTCTGCGCGGTCCTGCTCGCGACCGCCTTTGTCCTCTCCCGCGGCGTGTTTCGCGAGCGGGCTCTCCCGCAGGAGTTCGTGCGAAGCGCGTTCGCCCGCGAGGCGATTCCCCTCCTCGTGCTCGCGGCGGCGGCGCTCGTGCCGGCGCTCCGCGGCCGTCGTCTCGTCTTCGCGGCTCTTGTGGTTCTCGCCGCGCAGCGCGGCCTCGAGATGAAGGGCACGTATCCGACGCTGCCGAAGGGGGAGTACGCGCCGCCCCTTCCCACGCTCGCGACCCTTCCCGCCGCAACGGGCCCTTACCGTGTCACCGCCACGGGAGACGTTCTCCGTCCGAACGGCGCCGCGCTCTACGGCCTCGAAGACACGCGGGGTTATGAGTCGCTGTTGCTCGCCCGCTTCTCCGACACGTACCCGCTCTGGTGCAAGCCTCAGTTCGCCTCGTTCAACCGGGTCGATGATCTCGAGAGCCCCTTTCTCTCGTTCCTGAACGTGCGGTTCGCGATCGCCCCTCCCAACGCGCCGGTTCCGCCGGGCTGGCGCGAGTGGGCGCGCGGGCGCGAGATGGCGATCTTCGAGAACCCGCGATCCATGCCACGCGCCTTTGCGCCCCGGCGGATCCGCTGGGAGTCCGACGCGGCGCGCACGCTCGATGCGATGTCGCGGGCATCCGACTTTTCCGACACTGCGTGGATCGCGGGAAGAGCCGCGGAGCCGGAGGTCGAGAATCTTTCTCCGCAACTCTCGCTTCGATCGATCGGACCGGACCTGCACCTGACGGCGGAAGCAGGAGGGAGGGTCTTCGTCGCGACGTCCCTTCCCGACTGGCCGGGATGGGAAGCGCGGAGCGGGTCCGTGATGCTCCCGCTCGTGACCGTCAACCATGCGTTCGTCGGATTCTGGCTCCCGCCGGGACGCCACGTGGTCCGCCTCTCGTACAACCCCGCGTCCTTCCGCTTCGGTGTCGCTCTCTGCGGGACAGCGCTCGTCGCGCTCGTCGCGCTCGCGGTGGCCGCCCTCCTCCGCCGCCGCGCTTCGCGGACTCTGCCCGCCTGATGCTCCTCGTTCTTCGCCTCTTCGCCGTTTACGCGGCCACCACGGCTCTCTGCCTGGTCGCCGTCTCGCGGTTCGTGCGGCCGGTGCGGCTCCGGTCCGCGCTCCTGCTCGCCGCGGCGCCTCTCCTTCTCACCGGCAAGGCCTTCGTGACCGCCGCCGTCTACGCCCCGCTCGACATCACGTACGAGGCGCCGCCGCTCTCCGCCCTTCGCGGCGACGTTGGAGTCGGCGCGCCGCGAACGCCCGTCCTCGTGGACGTGGTCGCGTCGTATCTCCCCTGGCGCAAGGCCGTGCGCGAGTCGGTGGAGAACGGTCGGTTGCCCCTGTGGAACCGGTTCGAGCTCGCCGGGGATCCGCTCCTCGCGGTCCAGGAGCCGGCGGCCTTCCACCCGTTCACGGCGATCGGACTTCTCCTCCCGCTCCCGCAGTCCTGGACCCTGGAGATGGCGTTGCGGCTCTTCCTCGCGCTCCTTTGCGCGTACGTCTTCTTCTCGGATCTCGGCTGCGGGGAGCTGCCCTCGATGCTCGGCGCGTTCGGCTGGGCGTTCTCCGGTTACCTCGTTTTCTACCTCGGGTATCCCTTGAGTCCCGCGACCGCGCCGCTGCCGCTCGTCGCCCTGGGGCTGCGGCGAATCGCGCGGGAGCCCGGCCGCCGCGCCCTGGTCCTGACGGTCGTCGCCCTCCTCCTCGTCGTCGTGGCGGGCCATCCGGAAACGCTCCTGCACGTCGTCGCGGGCGCCGGCGTCTACTTTCTCTTCGAGCTCGCCCGCGCCGGGCTCGGCCGGCGGTGGCACGCGCTCCGACTCGCTCTCGCCGCCGGCGCGCTCGCGATCGGCCTTTCCGCGATCCTCCTCCTCCCGTTCGCGGAGATCCTCCCGCACACTCGTGAGCACGGTCTCCGCTCACTTGTCTATGCCGAGACCGCGCGCTCCGCGCCGCTCGCGACGAGCGCGCGTTTCCTGCTGCAGAACGCCATGCCGGGCGCCTTCGGCGTGTCGGGGCGGGGCGACGTCCTTCCGGGGTTCGAGCTGCCCGCGTCCTACGCGGGAGCGCTCATCTTTCCGCTCGCGCTCGTGGGTCTCGGGTCGAGGCGGCGGGAGAAGTGGGTTTTTCTAGCGCTTTCCGTTACAGGCATCCTGCTTCACGCGCGGTTCCTCTTCGTCGCGGACGCGCTCGCGTCGCTTCCGCTGTTCGACCTCGCGATCAACGAGAGGCTCGTCTTCCTCGCCGTCTTCGGCAACGTGGCGCTCGCGGTTTTCGGGCTGGAGAGGCTCGTGGCGGGCGAGGGAAGCAAAACGTTCGCCGCTGGCGCGATTGCCGTGGCGCTCCTTCTCGCTCTGCTCTATTTCCTGCGGGCGCCCCGGCTGGACGAGCTCCGAATGCCTCGCGGCGAACAGCTCGCCCGCTCGGCCCTCCAGGTCGTCCCGCTCGTCCTTGCCGCGGCCGCGGCGGGTTTTCTCGCGCGACGACACCGTTTCACGTCGGCGGCGGCAGCCGTGGTCGTTCTCTTCGCCGGCCAGACCGTCCTCGAGGCGCGCGGGCTGTACCCGACGTTTCCGGAGCGCGCCTTCTACCCGACTTTGCCGGTCCTCGAAAAGATCCCGAGAGGCGAGCCCTGGCGGACCGCCCCGATCGGGTACGTCTTCCCGCCGAACATGTCAACGATGTACGAGCTCGAGGATGTGCGGGGCTACGTGTCGCTCACGCTCGCTTCGCTCGTGGAAACGTTTCCGATCTGGTGCGTCGCAAAGCCGGTCGAGTGGAATCGCGTCGCCGACCCGACGACTCCCTTCCTCTCGTTCCTGAACGTGCGCTACGTTGTCGCGCCCCTTGCCTACCGGACGCCCGCCGGCTGGAAAGTGCTCGCCGAAGGCCCTGAGGGGCGGGTGATCGAGAACCCGAACGCGCTGCCTCGCGCGTTCGCGCCACGGAGAGTCCGTTACGAGAACGACGCCGTCCGGCGGATCGACCTGCTGCGGCAGGTCCGCGACTTTGCGGCGGAGGGGATCGTGGACGGGACTCCTGGCGCCGCAGCCCCGGTCGCCAACGGCCCCGCGGACGTGCGGGTGCGGATCGCTCGGTACGTCGGCGGAGAGCTCACGCTCGAGATCGAGGCGCGCGGCCAGGCGATCGTAGGCACGTCGATCCCCCGGTGGCCCGGCTGGAAGCTCACGCTCGACGGGAGGCAGGCGCCGCTCCTCGGCTACAACCACGCGTTCGTCGGTTTTCGCGTGCCGCCGGGCCACCACACGGCAGAGCTGCGATACCGGCCCGACGGTTTCACCCGGGGGGCGGCGATCTCCGGCGCGACGCTCGCGCTCTCGCTCGTCCTCCTCGCGCTGTCCGGACGGCGCGGGATAAGTTAGCCGGCCGTGTTTCTCCTCGTGCTCCGCCTTCTCGCGGTTTACTTCGCGACGTGCGCGCTCGCCATCTTTCTTGCGAGACGATTCGTTTTCCGCGTTCCGCTCGGAGTCGCGCTGTTTATCGCCCTCTCGCCGTTTCTCCTGACGGGAAAGGCGATGCTCACCGCCGGCGTCTACGCGCCGCTCGACATCGCCTATCAGGCTCAGCCGCTAGCCTCTCTGAGAGAGGAAATGGGAGTCGGCAAGAGCAAATCGCCGATTCTGGGCGACGTGGTTTCTCAGGAGATCCCGTGGCGCAAGGCGGTCCGGGAGGCGGTAAAGAACGGACGTCTGCCGCTCTGGAATCGATTCATCCTCGCCGGCGAGCCATTGCTTGCGGTGCAACAGCCGGCGGTCTTCCACCCCGCGACGTGGATCGGCATGCTGCTCCCGCTCGCTCAGGCCTGGACGTTCGAGATGTCCTTCACGCTGTTTCTCGCCCTCTTGTGCGCGTGGCTCTTCTGCCGCGATCTGGGCCTCTCGACCCTGGCGTCCTGCGTCGGGGCCGTGGGGTGGGCTTTCTCCGACTACCTGCTCTTCTTCCTCGGTTACCCGCTGTCGCCCGCGGTTGCTCCGTTCCCGCTTCTCCTCCTGGGTCTCTCTCGACTGGCGAAGGAGAGAAGCGCTCGAAGCGTCGGGATAACCGTCGCCGCGCTCCTCCTGTCCCTGGTCGCGGGCCACAGCGAGACCCTGCTTCACATCGTCGCGGCCGCCGGGCTCTACTTTCTCTTCTGCCTGTTTTCGGAGAAGCGGGGAAAAAGGAATCGCGCAGTTCTCCTCGCCCTCTGCGCCGGCGGAATCACGCTCGCTCTCGGCGCGGTCGTCCTCCTCCCCCACGTCGAGGCATTGCCTCACACCTTCGAGTACTTCCTCCGGAACGAGTGGTTCGCGAACTCCGATCGCTCGGATGACCTGGCGAAGGTTCTGATGCGGCTTCCGCAAATCGCGATCCCCTATGCGCTCGGAAGCTCGGGCCACGGCAACTACACGGAAGGCGAGGGTCCCTCCGTCGGGTACGTGGGGTCCCTCCTGTTTCCTCTGGCGGCGGTCGGGCTTTTCTCCAAACGCCGGGTGAAGTGGGTGTTCGTCGCTCTCGGCCTGCTCGGGCTCACGTTGTGGGCCCGGGTTCCGGGCATTTCGGACGCGATTTGCGCCCTTCCCCTCTTCGACATAGCGCTCAACGAACGTCTCATTTTCCTGACGGCGTTCGCCGTTGCAATGCTCGCTGCCTTCGGAATCGAAAGGGTCACGAGCGGGGAGGCGAGGCGAGAGGTAGCCCCGGCCGTTGTCTCGGTTCTCGCGCTTCTCGTGGTCGCGTATCTCCTGCTCGAGGGGCGCCTTCTCGGACTGAAGATGCCGCTCTCCTACCTTCACCTTCAGTTTCTTCTCCAGTTCGCACCCCTCGCTTTCCTTGCCGTCTGGCTCGTCGTGGGAACGGGGCGTGCCCGCAAACTGACCGGAGGGATCATTCTTGGCCTGATCCTCGTTCAGCGAGGTTCGGAAGGGTCACTGATCTATCCGGTCTTCTCGAATCGAGCCTTCTATCCACCGTTGAGGGTGTTACACAAGATTCCCCGCGATCAGCCGTATCGAACTACGGCGGTCGGCTTTACTTTCATCCCGAACATCTCGGCGCTTTATGAGCTCGAGGACGTTCGCGGTTACGAGGCCATGACGTTCCGCCGCCTGTACGAGACCTATCCGCTCTGGTGCGTTCCCCAGCCCGTCTGGTTCAATCGCATCGACGACCCGACGAAGCCCTTTCTCTCGTTCCTGAACGTCCGGCACTTCCTGCTTCCCGAGGGCATGGACCCGCCGCCGGGGTGGCCGACCATCGCCGCGCAGTCGGGCGTTCGGCTCGTCGAGAATCCCGGCGTTCTTCCACGCGCATTCGCTCCCGCGCTCTTCCAAGTGGAGCCGGACGGACCGCGTCAGCTCGAGATCATGGCGGAGATCCAGGACTTCGGCCGGCTCGGGGTCGTCGAACGGTTCCCGACCGCACAGCCGACCGGCGTCTGGATCCCGAACGGTGAAGCCTCGGTGAAGCCGCTGTCCTACGGCGCTCAGCGATTCTCCCTCGACGTGACGGCACGTCAGCCGACGCTCGTCGCGACCTCGGTGACGGGGTGGCCCGGCTGGCGATTGAAGGTGGACGGCGTACGTGCCGAACTGCTGCCGTACAACCGCGCTTTTCTGTCTTTCGTCGTTCCCGCCGGCCGTCATGAGATTCAGCTCCGATACATGCCCTCGGGCTTTGTCATCGGCGCGGCCGTGAGCGCTGCGACGCTGGCTTTTCTCTTCGTCGGGGCTCTGGCCTTGCGCCTCCGCCGCCGGGAGGCGACGCCCGACCGGGCCTGAATCGGCGACCGACGCTAAGGCGAAGGCTCCTTCCAGACGCCCAGGGTGCGCCGCCCGACTTTGCCCACGACGCGATAGTGCGCGTCGAGAAACCGGGCGACGAGCGGCGCGCGGTCTCGATTCGACACGCTGTCGAACGCGTCCGTATCGGT
>JBKJVY010000109.1:0-3830 GCA_046717185.1 Thermoanaerobaculia bacterium | reverse complement strand
GACGCGAGCACCGCCGAGAAGAAGTCCGCCCGGTACTCCAGCCTCGCCTTCGCGTACTGGGAGAAGTACATCCCGAAGAGGCGCGAGTGCCTCCGGAGGGCGGCGGCGACGGCGGGCAACGGTCAGCCCCCCTGGATGGTGATGCGGTGGCGTGACCGGCGCCACACGACCTGTCCGAGTGCGAGGAGCGCGACCGTCCAACCGGCCTGGAGGGCGAGGAGCCGGGCTGCCTCGCCGCCGGCGGCCTTGCCGAGGTACAGCGCCGCGGGCGTGAAGTTCAGGTGAGGGAAGGGCGAGGCGAAGAGGATGGACTGATAGGGCTGCGGGAAGAGCGTCGTCGGGATGAGGAGTCCCGAAAGGAGCTCGAGCACCAGGTACTTCGCCCGAAGGATTCCGAGAATCGACTTGGTGCGGATCGCGATCAGTCCGACGAGAAAGTTGATCGCGGCGGCGAGGAAGAAGGAGAGAACGGCGGACACGAGGAACAGCGCGCCCGCCGCGAGCGATGCCGGCGGTCGGACCGGGAAGAGGAGCGAAACGACGACGCCGATGGGCAGCGTGAAGAGCACCGCGCGAAAGGCGGACTGGCCTGCCGCATCGAACACCATCACCGTCTGGAAGTTCACGGGGCGGATCAGGTTCATCGCCAGCCGGCCTTCCTGCACCTGCCCCGCGATGTCGCGGTCGATCTCGTTGAAGTAGAAAGACCGGATCGTCCAGCCGACGGCGACGTACGTCATCATCTCGGGGAGAGTCAGCCCGACGACGGTCGGCGAGTGCTGAAAGACCGCCCGCCAGATGAAGTAGTAGACCGCGACGTTGAAGAGGTACGTCAGCACGCCCACGTAGTAGCGCGCCCGGTAGGCAAGCATGTTCAGGAACCCGATCCGGGTAAAGGAGAGGGCCGGGCGGAGCGCGAGCGCCGTCAAGCGACGCCCTCCCGGTAGATGCGCTTGACGACCTCCTCGATCTGAGGTTCCTGGATCGAAAGGTCGGCGACGTCGAAGCGATTCACGATCTCCTTCACGGCCGACGCGGAGGAAATCTTCGTCCGGTCGACGTCGACCGAATAGCGGTGTGTGGCGATCTCGCGCGCGTGCAGTCCGTTGAAGTGGAGGTCGGCAGGGTCGGGTGCCCGCTTGACGTCGAAGACGATCGACGTCACCGGCAGGAGGCGGTCGCGCAGCGCCGCGAGCGGTCCGTCAAAGAGGAGGCGCCCGTGATCGATGACGATCACCCGGCGGCAGAGAGTCTCGATATCGGAAAGATCGTGCGTCGTGAGGAGCACCGTCGTGCCCTCGGCCCGGTTGATCTCCTGGAGGAACTCGCGCACGTTCGCCTTCGCGACGATGTCGAGACCGATCGTCGGCTCGTCGAGGAAAAGCAGCGGCGGCCGGTGGAGGAGCGACGCCGCGAGGTCGCACCGCATGCGCTCGCCGAGCGACAGCTTGCGGACCGGCTGGTGAAGGTACGCCTCGATCCCGAGCACTTCGTCGAACCGCTCCATGCGCGCGCGGTACTCCGCGTCGGACACGCCGTAAATCTCCTTCAGGAGCTTGAACGACTCGATGACCGCGATGTCCCACCAGAGCTGCGTGCGCTGGCCGAAAACGACGCCGATCGACGCGACGTACCGGGTACGGTCGCGATAGGGCACGAAGCCGTTGCAGAAGATCTCGCCGCTCGTCGGGGTCAGGATCCCCGTGAGCATCTTGATCGTCGTCGACTTGCCGGCCCCGTTGGCCCCGATGTAGCCAACCATCTCGCCCGGCTCGACCGAGAACGTCACGTCCGAGACCGCGACGATCTCCGTCGGGACCCGGCGGACGAGCGACTTCAACGCCGCCCGGAGCCCCTCCTGCCTGCGGTATGACCGAAACACTTTGGTCAGGGCGGCGACTCGAACGGCGGGCTCGGTCATTTCTTCGTTTCCCGTTTCCCGTTTCCCGTTTCCCGGCTTGCAATGGCGACCGCTCGGGCGTAGACGTCCCGCGCGGGCCGGCCGGCCCGCTTTCCGATCGCCCGCGCAAGGTCGCGCGTGCTCTCGCCACGCTCGATGGCGCGCCGGATGTCGGCGTCGAGGTCCTCGGACGAGATCGCCTCGGCCGGCGCCGGGCGCGCGCCCTCGACGACGACGGTCATCTCTCCGCGGCTCCGCTCGCGCGGCCGGAAGAGATCCGCGAGCTCCGACAGGGTCCCCCGAAGTGCTTCCTCGTGCATCTTCGTCAGCTCTCTTGCGACGCACGCGCGCCGCGGGCCGAGGACCCGCACCGCTTCCGCGAGCGACTCGGGCAAACGATGGGGCGACTCGAACCAGACGAGAGTCTCCTCCCGGTCGCGCAAGCGTTCGAGGGCGCGGCGTCGCTCGCCGGCCCGGGAGGGAAGAAATCCGACGAACAGGTGGGGGACGGCGGGCAGGCCCGAGACGGCCAGCGCCGCGGCCGGCGCCGACGGGCCGGGCACGACCTCTACGCGATGACCCGCGGCCGCCGCCGCCTCGACGAGCCGTTCGCCGGGGTCGGAGAGCGTTGGCATTCCCGCGTCGGAAACGAGGGCGACCGTCTCGCCGCGGGCGAGCCGCGCGAGGAGCTCCGCGACCCGCGAGCCTTCGCGGGGAGCGGGACACGAGATCCGCGGGGTCGAAAGCCCGAAGCGCGAGGCGAGCTTCGCGGTGACGCGCGTGTCCTCGCAGAAGATCGCATCGGCTTCCGACAGGGCGCGGGCCGCCCGGGGCGAGAGGTCCTCGAGGTTGCCGATCGGGGTGCCGACGACGACGAGCTTCGCTCGCCTTGCGTGCGACGTCGCGGGGGGAGGCTCTTTTCGCGGCGAGCGCACGGCGCGCAAAATAGCACGGGGTCTCGGCCGGTCATCCGCTTCGCCCAAGGTGCGCGAGGATCCGGCGGAGGCGGTTATCCTAGCGGCGTGAAGGGATGGACGGCACTCCTCGCGCTCGCCGGTCTCGCGGCTCTCGCAACGGCCGGCGTCGTCGATCGAATTGCGGCGACGGTGAACGACGTCGCAATCCCGGAGAGCGAGGTGCGCAAGGCCATGGTCGTCGCCGGGCTTCCGCGGGAGTCCGGCGAGGCGAACGAGGCCTATCGCGCGCGCGTGCTCGACGCCCTCGTGGACCAGCACCTCCAGTACGAGGACGCCCAGAGGTTCGGCCCCGCTCCGCCCGACGCGGTGGAGATCGAGGCGGCGATGGCAAAGCTGTCCGAACGCCTTCGAACGGAGGGAAAGGACCCGCAGGCGGAGTTCACGTTCGCCGGGCTCACCCGTGAGGAGGTTCGCTCCTCGATCGAGCGGCAGCTCCTCATCCAGCGCTACCTGCGCGAGCGTTTCACTCCGATCGCGATCGCGGACGAGGAGAGGTCCCGAGAGGAGTACGACGACGTTTACACGCCGGAGCGGCGCGCCGCGGGGCTTTCGGTGCCTCCGTTCGAGGCCGTCGCCGAGGAGATGCGCAAGCGGGCACAGGACCGCGTATTCGCGGAAGAGATCGACAAGTGGCGGCGGGATCTGCGGGTCAAGGCGCGCGTCGGGATCTACCGGATCCCCGTGCCCGTCCCGACCGGGCGCCAGAGGGTCGTCCTCTCGGCGGTCGAAGGAGTCGCGCGGGCGCCGTCCCTGACGCCGACGCCGACCCCGCCGAGTCCTACGCCTTAGGTCTCCGCTTGCTCAACTCAACCGGGTGGCCAGCTCATCGCGCGGCCCCCGAGGAGGTGGAAGTGGAGGTGGAAGACCGACTGCCCGGCCCCTTCGCCGTTGTTCACGACCACCCGATAGTCGGAGAGCCCGCGGTCGCGGGCGATCGCGGCCGCGCGCGAAGC
>JBKJVY010000108.1:0-3818 GCA_046717185.1 Thermoanaerobaculia bacterium | reverse complement strand
CCCGAGGGCGTGAGGCCCGTGGGATCCCTTGAAGTGCGCGTCGGAAGACGGGGGTCATCCCGAGGGCGTGAGGCCCGAGGGATCTCTTGAAGTGAGCGTCGGAAGACGCGGGTCACTCCCGAGGGCGTGAGGCCCGAGGGATCTCTTGAAGTGAGCGTCGGAAGACGCGGGTCATCCCGAGGGCGTGAGGCCTGAGGGATCCCTTGAACTCGAGCTACCGCAGGCCCGGAGAGAACGTCGGGTCCTGCGAGACGTTGTCGATTACCGCGGCGAACGCGAAGACGTCCAGCTGCGGCGACTCGACCGAGAGTGTGAGCGCTTCGCCCTCCGGCATCCGCGAATTGGGGAAGAGGACCGCCAGGTTCCTCTGAACGTAGCCGCGCGGCGGAACCGAAACAACCGTTTCGCCGATTACCTCCCCGTCCGCGCGCCGCAAAGTGAGTGTGACGTCCGCGTCGAACGGCTCGGGGTTGAAGAGCCCGACGTTCGACCGGAAGCCGGCGTCCTGGCGCAGGCCGAGAATCGATCCGCGCGAGAAAAAGCCTTCGTCGGAAAGCGCGTCGACCTGCTGGCCCACCATGCCCGCTCCCGCCCCCGACTGCGTCGAGATCCGCTCTGCGACGACGACCCGGTCGGAACCGGCCCCCTCGACCGCGAGCGCGCCATAAGTCTCGGATAGACCGAAGAGGGTTCCCAGAGCGTCGTCGATCTGCCGCGTCTCGCGCGGCGCGAGCGTCAGGAGCCGGGAAGGCGCCCGGTTGTTGTCCCGGTCGTGTTCGAGGAACGTCACTTCGACGGTTGCCGTCTCCTCTCCGACGTTCGCGATCGAGAGGTCGGTCGAGAAGAACGAGGAGCCGTAGCCGGTCACGCGCGCGATCCCGGGGAGGTAGACCGAATGCGCCGGCGTCGCCGCGGGATAGAACGTGGGATCTCCCGACGAGTTATCTACGACCGCCGCGTAGGCGAAGGGCGCCGACGAACCCGCGAGTGGACGGATCTCCGCCGTGAGCCCGTGGCCGGTCGCGGCGGGGAAGAGGTCGCCGAGCGCGATCTGGGTCTGGCGCCCCGCGGCGAGGCCGATGACCGCGCTTTCCCCGAGCGCCTCACCGTCCGAAGCGCGAAGGACGATCTGGAAGCTCTCGAACTCGGTCGAGTCGTTGACCGCGCCGAGGTTCGTTCGAACCTGATCGTTGCGGGCGAGGCCGGTGACGAATCGGGAGGGGAGGGGATCCTCCGACGCCGCGAAGCCCGCCGCGGCCTGGCCGAGCGTGCCCTTGCCTTCGAGGGTGTACGTGCGCGACGTCATGCGGAGCCCGGAGATGGGGCCGGAGGTCCAGTCGAGGCGCAAGGCCCCGAGGGAATCCGAGAGGCCGAAGAGCTCGAGGACCGGATCGGAGACGTTGCGGGTCTCGCGCGGGCCGAGGTCGAGCGTGACCGGGGCGGGAGAACCGCCGTCCCGCGGTTGGAAAGACAGGGTGGCGCTCGCCGGCGCGTCGCCCGGGTTCTCGATCTGGATGTCGGTCACGAAAGTGCGCCCGTCCTGGCCGCGTACGTGGCCGGCCACCGGCACCGTCCGGGCGCCGCTCGTCGCGGAACCGCCGTCGGCCGCGAGCACGACGACCTTCTGGCGCCGAGTGCTCCGATCGCGCGCGTTCCGCGCCGTCAGAGTCACCGTGAAGGTGCTCGATTGCGGGAAGATGTGGGCCGGATTCTGGAGCGTCGAGGAGTTTGCGTCGCCGGTCTGCGGGTTACCGAACTTCCACGACCACAAAGCCGGCCCGCCGGACGAGAGGTCGCTGAAGAAAACTGGCTCCCCCGGTCGCGGATTGAGCGGTGACCACGTGAAGTTCGCGCGGAGCGCTTCGTTCGTGGGGACGGCGACCGTCGGCGTCGGCGACGGAGTCGCCGGCGGTCGCGGCGTGAACGTCGGCGTCGGAGGCGGTGCCTCCGGAGTTGGGGTCGAAGTGGGCGGGACCGGCACGGGCGTCGGAGTCGCCGTCGGCTCGTTCACGGTCGGCGTGAGCGTCGGGGTCCGCGTGGGTGTGCGCGTCGCCGTCGGAGCGCTCGCAGTGGGCGTCGCGGTGGGAGGGCCCGCCGTCGGAGGCGTCGCGGTCGAAGTTCTCGTGGGGGTCGGCGGAACGGAGGTCGGCGTCGGGGTCGGGGTCGGAGTGTCGTTCGCGGCGCAGGAGTTCAGGCCGTCGCCGTAGACCCAGCGCGCCGCGTCCGAGTCGTCCGAGCCGAGCGAGCTTCCGCGGGACTGAACGCTCGACCGCATCTGCGCGGAGTCTTCGTCTCCGCGACAGACGTCGTTCGGCGAGGCGCCCTGATTCGAGTGGCCGAATCCGAGGGTGTGGCCGAGCTCGTGCGTGACGGCTGCGGCAAATACGCCGGGCGCGATGCACGTGGCCGCCGTCGTCTGACGGATCTCGACGTGCGCCCAGCTGATCGAGGCGTAGGTGTCGCCGCGCCAGGAGTGCGTCCCGCTCGTGCCGCCCGGTCCGCCGCAACCGACGACGCCGCTCCCGCAGAAAGCTCCGGTCGTCCCGCACACGCTTTCCGAGGCGAGGTGAATGAAGTTCGCGCCGGAGGAACCGAGTCCGCCGTCGGAGTAGTTGATCGTCGAGGTTGCTTGATTGGACCACGCGGCGATCGCCGACCGCGCCTCCGCGTAGCCGCCGCCCGTAATGAGGTTCGCGGTCGAGGAGAGGATCCACGAGGTCGACGCGCCGTTTGCCCAGCGATACCGGGTCGCGCCCCAGTCCGCCCACATCGGACGAACGCCGGGCACTGCGGGGTCGGTCTCGGGCGCCAGCGCTCCCTTCGGGCGCGCGGGAGCGGGGGAGAGCGGCTCGCCCCGCGAGGAGACGAGCATGCGGCGGAAGGCGTCGTAGTCTCGAAGCGTGTCCTCGGCCGCTGTCAGCATCGGAGTCAGAAAGTGGACTCCCTCTCGCGCGCGGGTCAGGAGGTCGCGTGCGAGGAATCGCGTTCCCGATCCGTCCTTCCAGATCTCGAACTTGCCGAGCGTGAACTCCGCGGTCTGGTACTGACCGTCCGGATGGGGAATCGCGAACACGATGACGCGCCGCCCGACGACGTACTCGGGCCGGCCGTAAATCTTGAGCCAACGCCCGTCGGGGAGCGCGCCCCCCCGGTCGCGCACGACGAGGTCGCCGGCGAGCCGACCCTTGAAGAGGTGGAGCACGCGAATGGTGGCTTGGGTCTCGGGAAGTCCGCGTGAGCTCTCGAACGAATCGAGCCGGAGGACGACGCCCTCGACGATGACCGCCGAGCGCACCTTGAGCTGCTGATCGGAGAGCGGGAGAAGCGTCGTCGCGAAGAGATCGGAGCCGCAGGCCAGGAGTGCGATCGTCAGGGTAAGGAGCGCGAGCGCGGCGGTCCGCCGCTTCCGTGCGCACACGTATGTGTTTCCGGTCATCCTTTGCCGCCCCTCTCCGTTTTTCCGCTGTCGGGTCTGGAAAGTGGGAAGGGCAACCGATGAGCCAGTTCATCGCGTCGAAAAATATCAATGGAATCAGTAGGTTGAGGAGATGTGGCAGCCGCGGCAGCCGATTTTCGTCAGCAACTGACTACGACTTTAGTCGTAGATGGGCATGAGGGGGCGTCGAACTCGGTGAGTCGCCGGGCCCCGGTTTGATCGGCGACACCCGGGCGCCCCCTACTATTGTCCGAGCGCGAGAGTGGCGGAACTGGCAGACGCGCGGGACTTAGGATCCCGTGGGGCAACCCTTGAGGGTTCGAGTCCCTCCTCTCGCACCAGGTCCCTCCCGCACCCGACTCACGCGGCGATGCGGAAGAGC
>JBKJVY010000107.1:0-3538 GCA_046717185.1 Thermoanaerobaculia bacterium | reverse complement strand
CAGCGCCTCGTCGAGAAAGAGATCGCCGACGTCGTCCTGATCGACATCGTCGAGGGAATCCCGCAGGGCAAGGCGCTCGACATGATGGAATCGGCGCCCGTCGAGAAGTTCGACGCCCGGATGGAGGGGTCCAACTCTTACGAGCTCTCCCAGGGGTCCGACGTCATCGTCGTGACGGCCGGGCTCGCCCGGAAGCCCGGCATGTCGCGGGACGACCTCGTCGCCAGGAACCAGGAGATCGTCGGCTCCGTCGTCCGCGAGGCCGTGCCCCGCTCGCCCGACGCCATCCTGATCGTCGTTTCGAACCCGCTCGACGCGATGTGCGAGGTGGCCCGCCGCGTCTCGGGCCTCCCGAGAGAGCGCGTCTTCGGCATGGCGGGGATACTCGACTCGGCGCGAATGCGGTGGTTCCTCGCCCGCGAGCTCGACGTTTCCGTCGAGAGCACGCACGCGTTCGTGCTGGGGGGACATGAGGACACGATGGTGCCGCTCCCGCGGTACTCGACCGTCGCCGGAATCCCGATCACCCAGCTCCTCTCGAAAGAGCGGATCGACGCGATCGTTCAGCGGACGCGCGACGGCGGCATCGAGATCGTCAACTACTACAAGACCGGCTCGGCTTATTACGCCCCGTCGTCCGCCGTCGCGGAGATGGTGGAGTCCGTCCTTCGGGACCAGAAGAAGATCCTCCCGTGCGCCGCCTACCTCGAGGGGGAGTACGGAATGTCGGGCGTTTACCTCGGGGTCCCCGTCAAGCTCGGCCGCCGCGGGATCGAGCAGATCGTCGAGATCGCCCTCGAGCCGGAGGAACAGGCCGCGCTCGCCCGTTCGGCGGAGTCCGTCCGGGAGCTGTTCCGGATCCTGACCGTCTGAGGCGGTGACATGACGGGCGAGGAGCGGCACTTCTGGCTGCGGCGGCTGCACTCTCTGTCCGGGATCGTTCCGGTCGGAGGGTTCCTCGCCTTCCACCTCTACGAAAACTATTCGGCGACGCGCGGGGCGGAGGCGTACAACGCGATGACGCGCCGGCTGCAGGAAACGCCGTTCGCGCTCGCGCTCGAGATCGCGGTGATCGCCGTGCCCCTCTTCTTCCACGGCATCTACGGCCTCTTCGTGACGGGCACCGCGCGCCCGAACGTCGTCACCAGTCGTTACGTGCGTAACTGGATGTACTTCCTCCAGAGGGTCACCGGGATACTCCTCTTCGCCTTCGTGATCTTTCACCTCTGGACGACCCGGTTCGTGGACCTGCGCGACCACGAGAGCGTCGACCTGTTCCGGCTGATGCAGTCCTCGGTGGAGAACCCGTGGATCTACGCGTTCTACCTGGCCGGCATCCTCGCCGCGACGTTTCACCTTGCCAACGGAATCTGGTCGTTCTCCATCGTCTGGGGCCTGACGGTGGGCCCGCGGGCGCAACGGCGGATGATGTGGGTGTCAGCGGCCGTGTTCCTGATCCTCTCATTCCTCGGCATCCAGTCGATCGAAGCGTTCCGCGCGTGAGCCAGCCGGCATGAACTCCGAACGCGTCATCGTCGTCGGCGGCGGGCTCGCGGGCCTGATGACCACGATCCGCGCTGCGGAGCTCGGGGTTCCCGTCGATCTCTTTTCGATCGTTCCCGTCAAGCGCAGCCACTCGGTCTGCGCCCAGGGCGGCATCAACGGCGCGGTCAACACCAAGGGGGAGGGGGACTCGCCGGAAATTCACTTCGACGACACGATCTACGGCGGCGACTTTCTCGCGAACCAGCCTCCTGTCAAGGCGATGTGCCATGCCGCGCCGGGCATCATCAACCTCCTCGACCGGATGGGGGTGATGTTCAACCGCACGCCGGAGGGGCTGCTCGATTTCCGGCGCTTCGGCGGCACGAAGTTCCATCGCACCGCCTTCGCCGGAGCGACGACGGGCCAGCAGCTCCTCTACGCGCTCGACGAGCAGGTCCGCCGGTTCGAGGTCGCCGGCCTCGTGCGGAAGTACGAGATGTGGGAGTTCCTCGGCCTCGTGCGCGACGTCGACGGCAACTGCCGGGGGATCGTCGCGCTCGACGCGATCTCGATGCGCATCGAAGCGTTTCCGGCGCGCGCCGTGCTGCTCGCGACGGGCGGTCCGGGTATCGTATTCGGCCGCTCGACCAACTCCGTGATCAACACGGGCGCCGCTTCCGCGGCGGCCTACCAGGAGGGCGCGCGCTACGCCAACGGTGAGTTCGTCCAGGTTCACCCGACGTCCATCCCCGGGTCGGACAAGCTGCGACTGATGTCCGAGTCCGCCCGGGGCGAGGGGGGACGCGTCTGGGTCCCGCGCGCCCGGGGGGACCGGCGACCGCCCCGTTCGATCCCGGAGCCGGAGCGCTGGTACTTCCTCGAAGAGAAGTACCCGGCGTACGGCAACCTCGTCCCGCGCGACATCGCGACCCGCGAGATCTTCCAGGTGTGCCGGACGGGCTACGGCGTCGAAGGAAGGCGGGAGGTCTACCTCGACGTCACGCACATCCCGAAGAGGGAGCTCGACGTCAAGCTCGGCGGGATTCTCGAGATCTACGAAAAGTTCGTCGGCGAAGACCCTCGAGAGGTGCCGATGAAGGTCTTCCCCGGCATGCACTACTCCATGGGCGGCCTGTGGGTGGACTACGCTCCCGACCGCTCGACGGGCCTGCTCGACGAATCCTCCCCCCGCAACCAGGCGACCAACGTGCCCGGCCTCTACGCCGCGGGGGAGGTCGAGTACCAGTACCACGGCGCCAACCGCCTCGGCGCGAACTCCCTCGTGGCGTGCATCTACGCTGGAAAGATCGGCGGACCGGCGATGGTGCGGTACGGGCGCGAGACCGCGGCGAAGCTCGCGCCGGAGGACGGCGCGTTCGCCGCCGCGAAAAAGAGGTGGGAGACGGAGTTCTCGCGGCTCGCGAACCTGTCCGGGCCGGAGAATCCGCGCGTGCTCGCGGAGGAGATGGGCGACTGGATGACCGACAACGTGACCGTCGTCCGGAGCGACTCGAAGCTTCGCGAGACCGAAGAGAAGCTCGTCGAGCTCGAAGAGCGCTCGACGCGGATCGGCCTTCCCGATCGGAGCGCGTTCGCGAACCGGGAAATTTCGTTCGTCAACCAGCTTCGCAACATGCTCGTCCTCGCGCGCGTCATGACGCGGGGGGCACTCGCCCGCGCGGAGTCCCGCGGCGCCCACTTCAAGGTGCGAGATCTCGATCAGGGCGTGTCCGACGAAAACGTGCTGCCGCGAGACGACGCGAACTACTTGAAGACGACGATCGCCGAGCACACGCCCGACGGGCCGCGGATCTCCTACGAGCCGGTGGACACGTCGCTCATTGCGCCGCGTCCCCGCAAGTACTGAGCCGGAGTACTCGGCTCGGCATAAGCTTGCCCGCGATGCTCGGCACCATCCGCCTTCGGGTCCGCCGCCAGGACACTCCGATGTCCTCTCCCTACTGGGAGCAGTACGAGATCCCCTACCGGCCCCGTGAGAACGTCGTGTCGGTCCTCATGGAGATCGCCAAGGACCCGAAGACGCGCGACGGCA
>JBKJVY010000106.1:0-4661 GCA_046717185.1 Thermoanaerobaculia bacterium | reverse complement strand
CGCCGCGGCGACGGCGGCGTTCAGCGAATCGACGGGCGGCCGCATTGGAATCGACAGCCGCCGGTCGAGGTATCGGTAGGCTCCCGCCGGAAGCCCCGTCCCTTCGGCGCCGATCACGAGGACCGACCGTTCGGGCGGCGGAGCGACGAACGGGTTGTCGCCCCCTTCGGAGACCGCCCCGCAGATCGACCGGCCGTCTTCGCGGGCGGAAACCGCGAACGCCTCGAACGAGACGCGCCCGGACACCGGCAGCCGCAGCACGCTGCCGGCGCTTCCCCGCACTGCCCGCGGGTGAAAGAAGTCCGCGGTGCCGGGCGCTCCGACGACCCCTGCGGCGCCCGCTGCCTCCGCCACGCGAACGATCGCGCCGAGGTTGCCGGGGTCCTGGATGCCGAAGACGAAGACGACGGGGCCCGGCCGCGCGAGGATCTCCGCCGTAGGAAGGTCGCGCCGCTTCGCGAGCGCGATTACGTGTTGGGGGGTGTGCGAGTCGGCAAGCCTCTCGAGCACCGCGCGCGAGACGAGGCGGGGCCGAGTCGACGTGAGCAGGGCGAGCCTTCCAGGCCGGACGCTCTCGTCGTGGAGGACGTGATCGAGCGGGGTCCCCGCGGCCACGGCGTCGAGAATCGACTTCTCTCCCTCGAGCAGCAGGTGCGTGCGCTCGTCGAGCGATCGGGCGATCTGCCGGATGAGCGGGTTCGACGGAGACTCGATTGCCCCCATGAACGGCATGCTATAACCCGCCGCGATGAAGTCCTGGCGCGAACGGCTCGTCCTGCCGGCCGTGGTCGCGACGGGAGCGGCTTCCCCGATGACCGCCCTCTGGACCTTCCCGACGATGATCGGGGCGGCTTTTCTCGTCGCGTGGGGGGCGGAGGCCGCGGAGTTCCTGATCTCTCAGGGCCTCGCTCTCGCGATCCTCGCGCTCATCCAGACCATGCCCGAGTTCGCGGTAGAGGCCGTGATCGCATGGAAGGCGGGGAAGGACCCGGCCATGGTCCACCTCGCCATTGCGAACTTCACGGGGAGCCTGCGCCTCCTCACGGGGCTTGGCTGGCCCATGATCTACGCCGTCGCCGCATTCTACTCACGCCGCCGGAACAAGAAGAAGCTCGGCTCGATCGTGTTGAGCGACGATCATGCGGTCGAGGTCCTGGGGCTCCTCCCCCCGCTCGCCTACTTCGTCCTCGTGTGGGCGAAGGGCAGCCTTTCGCTCGTCGACGCGGCCGTCCTGACTTCGACGTACGCGGCCTACCTCTGGGTGCTGCTCAAGATGCCCGTCCGCGAGGAGATGATCGAGCAGGACGAGGAAATCCCGCGCGTCTCCCGCTGGGCACTCTCTTTCACGGGTTGGAAGCGGTGGGCCGCGGTCGGTTCACTCTTCCTGGCGGGAGGGGCGGCCATTTTTCTCGTCGCCGAACCGTTCCTCGCCTCGATGATGAGCCTGGCCGTGACGTTCGGGATCTCTCAGTTTGTCTTCATCCAGTGGGTCGCGCCGTTTCTCTCCGAGTTCCCGGAGAAGACCTCCGCGTTCGCCTGGGCCCGTCGCGTCACGCGGGCGCCGGTCGCGCTCATGAACATGGTCTCCTCGAACATCAATCAGTGGGGGGTCCTGTCGGCGCTCCTCGCGGTGATCTACTGCTGGAGCAAGGGGGACACGAGCCCTCTCCCGTTCGACGAGTTTCAGCGGCTCGAGATCCTCCTGACGATCCTCCAGGCGTTCCTCGGCTGGCTATTTCTCGCCTCGATGAACCTCGCGGCGTACGAGGCTATCGGGCTCTTCGCCCTGTGGGTGATCCAGTTCCTCGTCCCCTCGCTCCGTCACGAGATGCTGTGGGTTTACGGCGCATGGATCGCAATCGAGCTCGGCCTCGTCGCCGTCGGCAAGAAGAAGGTGCCGGCGTTCGCGGCGTTTGCCCGCGCCTGGAGCCGACGAAAGTGAAGACGCCGCGCCTGTCCCGCCGGGCTGCGGCGCTCGGCCCCTCTCCGACGACGGCCGTCGCCCGGAAGGCGAAGGCGCTTGCCGCGGCGGGCGTGGACGTGGTGGATCTCGGGCTCGGGGAGCCGGACTTCGCGACCCCCGACTTCGTGAGTCGGGCCGGCATCGCGGCGATCGAGGCCGGCCATACGCGCTACACGGACGTCGCCGGCGATCCCGAGCTGCGCGACGCGATCGCGGAGAAGTACCGGCGCGAGGCCGGAATCACGCTCTCGCGCGAGAATGTCCTCGTGACGGCGGGCGCGAAGCAGGCGGTCTTCAACGCCTGCCAGGTTCTCTTCGAGGCGGGCGACGAGGTCGCGCTCTTCTGTCCCTACTGGGTCTCCTTCCCCGAGATCGTGCGCCTCTCGGGCGCGTCGCCTCTCTTCGTCCCGACCGAGCTCGAGAGCCACTGGAAGCCGATCGCCTCCGACCTCTCGGACTGCGCGAGCGACGCGACGCGCGGCGTGATCGTCAATTCGCCCAACAATCCGACCGGCGCGGTGATCGAGCCGGAGGACCTCGAAAGCATCGTCGACTGGTGCGAGGCGCGGGACGCCTGCCTGATTTTCGACGAGACGTACGACCGATTCGTCTTCGACGGGAAGCGGCACGTCTCCGCGGCGGCGTTGTGGGAAGAGCACCCCGACCGGATCGTGATCACGGGGGCAGCGTCGAAGACGTGGGCCATGACCGGCTGGCGGCTTGGCTGGGCGGTCGGTGGACGCGCGGTGGTCGAGGCGATGTCTTCATACCAGAGCCACTCGACGTCGAATGCGTCTTCCATATCGCAGCGCGCGGCGCTCGCGGCGCTCTCCGACCCGGCGCGCACCGACGCCGAGGTCGCGCGGATGCTCGCGGAGTACGAGCGCCGGCGCGCGGCTGTCGTCTCGGGCCTGGCGCGCGTGCCGGGCGTGCGGTGCCTCTCGCCGGAGGGGGCGTTCTATGCTTTCGCGGACGTGTCCTCTCTTTACGGCCCGAAGGGAGTCTCCGGCTCGGCGGAGTTCTGTGAACGGCTGCTTTCGGAAGCAGGAGTAGCCGCGGTCCCGGGCGAGGCTTTCGGGGAGGACGACTGCGTCCGCTTCTCGTTCGCGGCTCCGCTCGACGCGATCGAGGAGGGTCTGCGCCGCATCGGCGCCTGGACGTCGGCTTCGGTCCCGTCCGTCTGAGGCTCCCATGCCAGCCGCTTTCCTGACCGGCGGCACGGGCTTCCTCGGCTGGCACGTCGCGAAGGCGCTCCTCTCCGAGGGTTTTCGAGTCCGGGCGCTCGCCCGCGGCGCGCCGTCCCGCCGCACGGGGCTCGAGGATCTCGCCGTTGACGTAGTTCCCGGAGACCTCTTCAGTGCGGACTTGTCGAGCGCGCTCGCCGGCTCGGACGCGGTCGTCCACGTCGCCGGCCTCGTGAAGGCGCGCACGCTCGCCGACTATCGGGCGGTCAACGTCGGAGGGACGGAGAATCTGCTCGCCGCCGCGGCCGACGCCTGTCCCGCCGCCGTCTTCGTCTACGTCTCTTCTCAGGCCGCCGCCGGTCCCGCCCGCAACGGCGAGCCAATAAAGGAAAACGACCCGGCTCGCCCGGTCTCCTGGTACGGCATTTCCAAGCTCGAAGGCGAGCGGGCGGTCGAACGTTCCTGGAAGGGCCCGTGGATCGTGCTCCGCCCGGGCGTCCTCTACGGACCGCGCGACCGGGGACTTCTGACGTACTTCCGAATGGCGGAGAAGGGCTGGGTGCCGGTACCGGCGCCGAACGCGCGCGTGCAGGTGGGCCCCGCCAGCGACACGGCCATCGCGGTCGCGCGCGCGGCCGGGAGGCCTCACCTCTCCGGCCGAGTCGGGTTCGTCTGCGACCCCGAGCCGGTCTCGGTGCGTCATCTGGCGGCTTCGATCGCGAGGGCGGGGGAGAGGCGCGTGCGGTTCGTGCCCCTCCCGAACGTCCTCGTCCGGCTCGCGGGAGCCTTGGAGACGGTCCGGGAAAGCGTGACCCGCGAGTCCCGCCCGTTCAACGCCGACAAGGCCCGGGAGCTCCTCGCCGGGGACTGGCTCTCTGACCCCACGCCCATCCGGCGGGACCTGGACCTTCCGGAGCCGACCCCTCTGGACGAGGGCCTTCGGGCCACGTGGGACTGGTACCGCCGGCAGGGCTGGATCTCCGGGCTTGCGGTTTGATTTTGTAAAATTTGCTAAGATCCGGCCGACATCAACGGGGCAAGGTGGGAGGAGCCATGAGCAAGGTCGCTCCGGCAGCAAAGGAAGAGGTGCGCAGCGCGCCCCTTTTCGAGAAGTGTCATACCTACGAGGTGGCGGATCGCGTCCGCGAGAAGGGGGTGTACTCCTTCTTCCGCGTGATCGAGTCGGCTCAGGATCCGGAGGTCGTCTCCGGCGGCCGGCGGATGATCATGCTCGGTTCGAACAATTACCTCGGCCTGACGAACGACCCGCGCGTGAAGGAGGCGGCCATCGCCGCCATCCGGAAATATGGATCGGGCTGCGCGGGGTCCCGGTTTCTGAACGGGACACTCGACATCCACGTGCAGCTCGAGGAGCGGCTCGCCGAGTTCATGCGCAAGGACGCGGCCGTCACGTTCGCCACCGGCTTCCAGGTCAACCTCGGCGCGATCTCCTGTCTCGTCGGCAAGGGCGACGTCGTCTATCTCGACAAGCAGGACCACGCGTGCATCCTGGA
>JBKJVY010000105.1:0-5457 GCA_046717185.1 Thermoanaerobaculia bacterium | reverse complement strand
CGTCCCAGACTCCATCGGTGCGACCCTTGTGGAAGCCCTTCTTCGCGAGGAGTTTCTGAAGGTACACGGCGTCCGGGCCCCCGATCGAAATGACGTCCTTGGGGTCGCTCCGCTCGAAGTGAACCTTCTGCAGTTCGTAGAGGCGAAAAATCTCCGCGATCGGATCCTTCGCGTCGTACACGGAGATGTCCACATACGCGTCGCTCTTTCCGTCGTAGGACGCGCCCTCGCGAACGACGACGAGCGCCGCGGACTGACGCCCGCGCTTGTCGCCCCCGGCCTCGGCGCCCGCCTTGATCGAGGCGAGGAGACGCTCCGCGAGCGAGCCCTTCGTCCCGAGGAACGTCCTCTCCATGGCCGCGACCGTCTCCTCGGAAACGAGGATGTTTCCCTGGATGGCGTAGTCCGGCCCGGTGCGGCCGCCCGCCCAGTCAAAGCACTTCTTTCCGGTGAACGTCGCCGAGCGCCCCTTCGCGTCCACGATCCCGACCTGCCGGTCCTCGAGGTTCGCGTCGTCGCGCCCGATGATAGCGAGCACTTCCTGCGGCGTCGCGCCGAGCGCGAGGAGCTCGAGGCCCTTCGTCCCGAAGTCGGTGTTCGCGAACGACTGAGTCGCGACGGCCCCGACGCCCGCTTTAGCGAACGGGACCGCGACCCGCACGTTCGGGAACTTCGACTGGACCGCGACGCCGAGGTCGCCATTCCCCGGATCGCGGGCGACGATCGAGAACGTGGCTATCCGGGCGGGAGGTCGGGTCGCAGCGAACTCCAGCAGGACCGCCAGGCAGATGGAGAGCATGAGTCCTCCGTTAGGCCCGCCGATTCTATGGCCCTGTGCTAACTTCCCGCGCATGTCCGCCCCCGCCGAGGCCCGGACGGCGCTCCGCCGCACGCCGCTCTACGACCTCCACCGGGAGCTCGGCGCGAAGCTGATCGATTTCGGCGCCTGGGAGATGCCCGTCCAGTACGCCGGCATCCTCGAAGAGCACCGCGCGGTGCGCGAGCGCGTCGGTATCTTCGACGTTTCCCACATGGGAGAGCTCGAGTTGACCGGCAAAGACGCCCTCGCGAGCCTCCAGTGGCTGACGCCGAACGACGTCGGGCGCCTCGACGACGGGCGCTGCCACTACACCGCCTTCCTGACGGAGAAAGGCACTTTCGTCGACGACCTCCTCGTCTATCGGAAGCGTCACGACTCGTGGCTCCTCGTCGTGAACGCTTCCAACACGCCGAAGGACTTCGCGTGGGCGCGGACGCACTCCCGCGGGGACGTGAAGGTGGACGACGCGAGCAACCGATACGCGCTCATCGCCGTCCAGGGACCGCGCGCCGCTCCGCTCCTGGCTCGGCTGGCGGCGGACGATCCGTCCGATCTCGCCTACTACACCTTCCGCGAGACGTCGGTCGCCGGCGTGCCGGCGCTCGTCTCGCGGACCGGGTACACGGGGGAGGACGGCTTCGAGATCTACCTCGCGCCGGAGGGCGCGGAAAGGGTCTTCCGCGGCCTCCTCGACGAAGGGCGCGGCGAGGGCGCGACGCCCTGCGGTCTCGGTGCGCGCGACACGCTGCGGCTGGAGGCGAGGATGGCGCTGTACGGTAACGACATCGACGAGACGGTGACGCCGTGGGAGGCCGACCTCGGGTGGATCGTGAAAATGAAGAAGGGGGACTTTCAGGGCCGCGAAGCGCTTGCCCGCCAGAAGGCCGAAGGCGTCCCGCGGAAGCTCGTCGGCTTCGACATGGTGGATCGCGGGATCGCGCGCCACGGCCATCCCGCGCGGACGGCGAGCGGCGACGGCGTCGTGACGTCCGGAACGCATTCCCCCACGCTCGGCAAGCCGATCGGCCTCGCCCTGCTCCCCACCGCCGCGTCCGCGGTCGGGACCGAGTTCGAGGTGGACATCCGCGGCCGCGCCGCACGGGCGCGAGTCGTCGAAACCCCCTTCTACAAGAGAGCGAAACCCATCGCTGGGGTGGAGGAGGACCTTTGAACCCGGAAGATCTGCACTACACGACGAGCCACGAGTGGGTCCGAGTCGACGGCGACGTCGGAACGATCGGGATCACCGACTACGCGCAGAAGGAGCTCGGAGAGATCGTCTACCTCGAGCTCCCCGAGGTCGGGCACATGTTCAACGCCGACGAAGAGTTCGGGACGGTCGAGTCGGTCAAGGCCGTGTCGGAGCTGTTCACGCCGCTCGCCGGCGAGATCGTCGAGGTCAACAAAGCCGCGATCGCGGAGCCGGGGATCGTCAACGACGACCCGTTCGGCGACGGGTGGCTCCTCAAGATGAAGCTGACGACCGACGAGGAAATCGCCAAGCTCATGTCCGCGGCGGACTACGCCGAGTACGTGAAGCTGGAAGAGAAGGAGCGGTGAAGTTCCTCCCGACGTCGGACGCCGACCGCTCGGAGATGCTTCGGGCGATCGGGGTCTCCTCCGTCGACGAGCTCTTCGCGTCGATCCCGGCCGACGTCCGTCTGCCGCCGGATCTGCCCCCGCCGCTCTCCGAGATCGAGGTCCGCCGACTCATGGGCGCGCTCTCCGCGAAGAACGCGAACGCCCGCGATACCGCGTTCTTCCTCGGCGGCGGCATCTACCACCACTGGGTCTCCGCGATCGCCGACCAGATGCTCTACCGCGCCGAGTGGCTGACTTCGTACACGCCGTATCAGCCGGAGGTGTCGCAGGGCACCCTCCAGTCGATCTTCGAGTTCCAGACGCACGTCTGCCTGCTGACCGGCCTCGACGTCTCGAACGCCTCGCTTTACGAGGGAGCCTCGGCGCTCGTGGAGGCGCTGCTCATGGCGGCGCGGCTCTCGCGGGGCCGGTCGAAGGCCGTCCTCTCGGCGGCGATCCACCCGGAGTACCGGGAGACGGTCAGGACCTATTTCGCGGCGCTGGGGTACACGGCCGTCGAAGTCCCGATCGATCCGGACGGGACGACGGACGCGAAGGCGCTCGCCGCCGCAGTCGACGACGACACGTTCGCGGTCGCCCTCCAGTCGCCCAACTTTTACGGCGCCGTGGAGGATTGGGAGACCGGCTCCCGCGCGGCGCACGAGAAGGGCGCGCTGTCGGTCGCGGTCGTCGCGGAGGCGGTCTCGATGGCGCTCCTCGCCCCGCCGGGTGAGCGCGGCGCGGACATCGCCTGCGGGGAAGCGCAGTCGCTCGGCGTCCCGATGCACTTCGGCGGCCCGGTCCTCGGTTTTCTCGCCTGCCGCTCGGAGCACCAGCGGCAGCTGCCCGGCCGTCTCGTCGGAGCGACCCGCGACGCCGAAGGGCGGCGCGCCTTCTGCCTCACGCTCTCGACGCGCGAGCAGCACATCCGGCGCGAGCGGGCGACGTCGAACATCTGCACGAACCAGGGCCTGATGGCGCTCGCCGCGAACATCCACTGCTCGCTGCTCGGAAAGAAGGGGCTGCGCGAGGTCGCCCTTCAGTCGCACGCGAAGGCGGAGTACGCAAAGGGCGAGATCCGGCGCCTTCCGGGGTTCGGGATTCCGTTCGCCGCCCCGACATTCAACGAGTTCGCGGTCGACGCGCCCGAGCCGGCGGCGGCGCTCGTCGCGCGGCTCGCCCGGCGCGGGATCATCGCCGGGGTCGCGCTGTCGCGCTGGGAGCCCGCGCTCCCGAACCGGTTCCTCGTCGCCGCGACCGAGATGAACACGCGCGAAGAGGTCGACCGGCTGGTGGCCGCGCTCGGAGCGACAGCGTGAGCGTAGAAGTCGAGGAGTCGGCGACCGCGTTCTCCGACCGCCTTCACCCCGAGCCGCGGCACGAGGCGCTCGTCTTCGAGCGCTCGGGCGTTGGGAAGGTGGGTTATTCCCTCCCGCCGCTCGACGTCCCGGAGACGCTCGCGATTCCGGACGCGCTCACGCGCGCGGAGATCGCGGGGGAGACCGAGATCAGCGAAGTCGAGGTGGCGCGGCACTTCACCCGTCTGTCGAAGCTGAACTTCTCGATCGACGAGGCGCTTTACCCCCTTGGCTCGTGCACGATGAAGCACAACCCCCGCGTGAACGAGGAGGTCGCCCGCCTGCCCGGCTTCGCCGCGTCGCACCCGCTCGCCCCCGAGGAGGTGTCCCAGGGGTCGCTCGAGCTCGCGTGGCGTCTCGAGCGGATGCTGGCGGAGCTCACGGGGCTCGCGCGGATAACTCTTCAGCCCGCCGCGGGCGCCCAGGGGGAGCTCGCCGGAATCCTCATGGTGCGGGGCGCCCTCGCGAAGGGGGGAAACCCGCGCAAGACGGTCCTCATCCCGGACTCCGCTCACGGGACGAACCCATCGTCCGCACACTTCGCGGGGTACCAGGTGCGGGAGCTGAAGTCGAACGCCCGTGGGACGCTCGATCTCCACGTCCTCGAGGAGGCGATGACCGAAGACGTCGCGGCGCTCATGCTGACCGTTCCGAACACGCTCGGGATCTTCGAGAACCAGATCCTCGAGATCGCCCGGATCGTGCACGCGAAGGGGGGATACCTCTACTGCGACGGCGCAAACTTCAACTCGTTCGTCGGGATCGCGAAACCGGGCGCGATGGGCATCGACGTCATGCACATGAACCTGCACAAGACGTTTTCGACTCCGCACGGCGGGGGAGGGCCGGGGGCGGGTCCGGTGGCGGTCACGGAGAAGCTCGCCCCGTTCCTCCCCCGGCCGACGATCGAGCGCCGCGACGACGGGTCCTTCTTTCTCGACCACGGCCGCCCCGACTCGATCGGACGGCTCCGGACGTTCCTCGGCAACTTCGGGATGTTCGTCCGGGCTTTCGCTTACATCGCCTCGTACGGCAACCGCATCGGCGAGGTGGCGCGCGGCGCGGTGCTGAACGCAAACTACATCCGGGTGGGGCTCTCCGGCGTCTACCACCTGAAGTACGACGCGCCGACGATGCACGAGGTCGTGTTCTCCGACAAGAAACAGACGGCGTTCGGCGTTCACGCCATGGACATCGGGAAGCGGCTCATGGACTACGGCTTCCACCCCCCGACGATCTCCTTTCCGCTCATCGTGTATGGCGCCCTGATGATCGAGCCGACCGAGAGCGAAGGGAAGGCCGGCCTGGATGCTTTCGTCTCGGCCATGCGGGAAATCGCGCGAGAGTGCGAGGAGGCGCCGGATATCGTTCGGACGGCGCCGCACACGACTCCCGTCAAACGCGTGGACGAAGTGGGCGCCGCGCGAAACCTGGTGCCGAGGTGGCGACCCGCCCCGTAAACCGGCCGCGATATCCTTGGCGCCACGCCCATGAGCTCCGCCTTCCATCGAAAGTGTCCCCTCTGCGCGGGTGACCTCGTGCGTTCGCAGAGCAACGTGTCGGGCTATACGACGTACTTCTGGAAGAAACCGTGGAAGAGCGGTCTCTTCAGCTGGGGGCTCGAGAAGGTTTTTCCCTGGGCCTGCATGAGCTGCGGGGTCGTGTTCCTCTATCTCGACCGGCTGCCCGCCGTCGCGG
>JBKJVY010000104.1:0-2675 GCA_046717185.1 Thermoanaerobaculia bacterium | reverse complement strand
AGAACGCAGAGTTCCGGCAGAGATTCGAGAGAGAGGCCCGCACGATCTCCTCTCTGTCTCATCCGCACATCTGCGCGCTGCACGACGTCGGCAACCAGGACGGGATCGAATACCTCGTGATGGAGTTTCTGGAAGGCGAGACTCTGACCGAGCGGCTCGCGCGGGGACCGCTTCCGACGCAGCAGGTCCTCCGATACGGGGTCGAGATCGCCGACGCGCTCGACAAGGCGCACCGGCAGGGGATCGTCCACCGGGATTTGAAGCCCGGCAACGTGATGATCACGAAGTCGGGCGTCAAGCTCGTCGACTTCGGGCTCGCCAAAGCCGCAGCGCCTTCCGCTTCGATCTACTCGAGCCTCTCGGTCCTTCCCACGCAGGCGGGCGAAAACCTGACTGCCAAAGGGACGATCCTCGGCACGTTCCAGTACATGGCCCCCGAGCAGCTCGAGGGGAAGGAAGCCGACGCGAGAACGGACATCTTCGCGTTCGGATCCGTCCTCTACGAGATGGCGACGGGTCAGAAGGCGTTCCACGGAAGGAGCCAGGCGTCGCTCATCGCCGCGATCCTCGAGCACGAGCCTCCGGCGACCTCGAGCGTGCAACCGATGTCGCCGCCAGCGCTCGATCGTGTGATCAGAACCTGTCTCGCGAAGGATCCCGACGACCGGTGGCAGACCGCGCACGACGTGATGCTGCAGCTCAAGTGGATTGTCGAGGCTGGATCACAGGCGGGAGTTCCGGTCCCGGCCGCCCCGCGAAGAAAGAGCCGCGAGCGGTTGGCATGGATCGCTTTCGCGACCGCGGCCCTCGCCGCCGCTACCCTCGCCGTCGGCTACTTCCGGCGCACGCCGGAACGGCCGTCGCTCATCCGCTCTTCGATCCTCCTTCCGGAGAACGTGTCGTTCCGTACGCTGGCTCTCTCGCCCGACGGCCGGTCGCTCGCATTCATCGCCGCCGGGTCGAGCGGGAAGTCTTCGCTCTGGGTCCGGCCGCTCTCGGGATCCGCGGCCGAGCCCTTGCCGGGGACCGACAACGTCAAGGCGATGTTCTGGTCACCGGACGCCCGCTCGATCGGTTTCTTCGCGGATAGGAGACTGAAGAGAATCCCGGCTTCCAGCGGACCTGCCGTGACTATCTGTGATGGCGACGGCCTCGGCGGGGCCTGGAACCGCGACGGCGTGATCCTCTTCTCCGTGGCCTCCGGGCCGATCCAGCGCGTCTCGGCATCCGGCGGCAGTCCGACGCCGGTCACGAAGCTCGACGCCGGCCGCCACGAGACGTCGCACCGGTATCCTTTCTTCCTCCCGGATGGCCGTCATTTCCTCTATGTCGCCGCGAACCTTGCGGGGGGGCCGCGGGACCCGGCCAACGCCGTGCGAGTCGGGTCGCTCGACTCTGCCGAAAGCGAGATCCTGATGCCGAGCGAAGGAAACGCGGCGTACGCCGACGGGAACCTCCTCTTCGTGCGCGAGGGCACCCTGCTCGCGCAGCCTTTCGATCCGAAGCGCCTTCGCCTCTCCGGGGAGGTCCAGCCGGTGGTCCAGCGGTGCAGCACCTACAACGCCTTCTGGGGCTGGAACAACTTCTCGGCTTCCGAGAGCGGGGTTCTCGCGTATCGGGAGGCCCAGCCCCGCCTCTCGCAGCTCGTCTGGTTCGACCGCGACGGCCGAAAGCTCGGATCAATTGGAGAGCCCGCCATCTACGGCGAGCCCCGCATCTCGCCCGAGGGTGACAAGATTGCGGTGAACGTGCAGGATCCCGACGTGCGTCGGCCCAACGTGTGGGTCTTCGACCTGAAACGGGGTATCAGCGCGCGCCTGACCTCGCATGACTCGCGCAGCTCCTCGCCGGTCTGGTCGCCGGACGGAAGCCGCATCGTGTTCGGATCGAGCCGGAAGCACCAGGGGGATATCTACGTGAAGACGCTGACGGGCGCCGGCTCCGAAGAAGCGTTGCTCGAGACCGAAGGGCAGAAGTTCCCAAAGGACTGGTCGGCCGACGGACGTTATATCGCTTACGAAGATCGGGAGCCGCGCGGCGACCGGAGAGTCGCTCTGTCGATCCTGCCGCTCTTCGGCGACCGCAAACCGATCATCTTCCTTCGGAGGGGAACCGAGTTTGGAGATGAGCGGTTCTCGCCGGACGGCAAGTGGCTGGCGTTTTCCGCAACCGAGTCCGGCCGCGAGGATGTCTACCTCGCTCCCGTCTCCAGTCCGGGGAGCCGCTCGCAGGTTTCGAACGCCGGAGGCGAAGATCCCTGCTGGAGCCGCGATGGCAGGGAGCTCTACTACCTCGCGCCCGATGGCAGGATCATGGCAGTCGAGGTCAGGAGCGCGAAAGACGCGCCCTCGGTCGAGATCGGGGCTGCGAAACCCCTCTTCGAGACGGAGCTGGCCGGCTCGAACTTTCCCGGGTTCGACGTCGGTCCAGACGGCCGCTTTCTCGTCGTGACGCGCATTCCCGGCAGCGCACCGCCCCCGATCACGCTTCTCATCAACTGGGCCGCGCAAGAGAGCCGATGACTCTCGCCATCGGCTCGCGTCTCGGCCCCTACGAGATCCTTTCCGCCGTGGGCGCGGGAGGGATGGGGGAGGTCTATCGGGCGAAAGACACGAGGCTCGACCGTACGGTCGCAGTCAAAGTACTGCCGGCGCATCTTTCGGAGAATGCCGAGT
>JBKJVY010000103.1:0-13451 GCA_046717185.1 Thermoanaerobaculia bacterium | reverse complement strand
TTCTTCGACAGGCGCATGTCGATTCGCCCGTAGTCTCTGAGCTTCAGGGCCTGGTAGGCCGAGAGCGCGGTCTCCGACAGCCGTTTCGTCGTCGCCTCGTCGAGGTCCTCGGCGGGCGCGGACTTCGTCACCTTGTAAGCCTCCGTCTCCTTCTCCCACTTGACCTCTTTGCCCGCGATCTTCGGCGTTCCCTTCGGGAGCTTCGACAAGTCGAGCTCCACCATCGGGAGGACTTCCGGGCTTTCGTTTCCGAGGATGGCGGCGTAGATCTCGCGGCCCTCGATGTACTCCTCGATCAGAGCGGGCGAATCGAACTCCTCCTGGATGTAGTGGATCCGCTCCATGAGCTCCTTGACGCTCCCGACGACGGACCCGGTGTCGATCCCGATCGAGCCGTCCTCGGAGGTCGGTTTGACGATGAGCGGGAACGCAATGTCCTGCGAGTGGTCGAGCTTGCCCCGATAGGACGTCGCGAAGTACGGAGTCTTGATTCCATGAAACGCGAAGATCTTTTTCGCGAGCGACTTGTCCTGGGCGAGATACATCGAGTGGGGTCCGGCGCCGGTGTACGGGCAGTCCAGGAGATCCAGGTACGCCGCGATGTTCATGTCCTTCGTGTCGTCGCCCGCGTAAGACTCGGTCAGGTTGAAGATCAGGTCCGCGCCGCAGCGCGACACGGCGACGAGAGACTTCTCCCCACCGTCCAGCACCTGGTAGAACGGCTCGTGACCGAGCTTTCCGAGTGCCTCGAAGATTTCCTCGCGGTCCGCCTTCTCGCGCTTCTTCTTACGCCGCTTCCCGCGGGCCGGCTTCTCCGGCGGCGGCTCCGGAGGAGGTTCCTGCTCCTCCCACATGTCGTAGAGGACGGCGACCTTCAGCTTCTTGGAGCTCATTGCCGTCGGCTCATGACTGGACGAACTTCCCACGCGTCAGGTAGTTCATCGCGAGGGCCGTGGCGTAGACAGTGATCTCCGTCAGGTGCTCTCTCTCGCATTTCACCTCCGCGCGAAGCTCGAGCTCGGCGACTTTCGCGACAATCGCGTCGATGAGCCCGCGGACGAGCGACCGGTGCACGCCGGTCCAGTACGTTACTTTGTCTATGAGCGTTTGGCGGTTCTCGCGGAGCAGGTCCGCAGCCGGACGAATCCCCTTCTTCCTTCTCTTCGACGCCTTGAAGATGTCGGCGAGATCGGCTTCGAGCGGCAGCTCCTCCGCCGAGAGCGGCTCCACGAGCGCCTGGCGGTAGAAGTCCGCCACTGTCGTATCCATCTCTTCGACGGTCACGTCGGTCTTCCCGCGAAGACGGAGTGGTTCGACGTTCCCGAACCGGCGCGCCATCCGGTCGACGTACTTCAGTTTCGTGAGCGCCTTCCACCCCCGATATCGGGTACGCCACTTCGAGCCGGGCGTGAGCCACACGGCGAACGTCTCGGCAAAGTCCTCGTCCGGATGCTTCTGCGCGTACCAGCCCTCGATATGTCTCACGAACCTCTTCGAGAACGGGACGGGCCGGTAGTTCTCCCGGTAGGGCCGGCGGAAGGGTCCGAAGAGCTCGCGCCACTCCGGGGTCCCGTAAAGACGATAGGCGTAATTGAATGCGTGCCCCGCTTCGTGTCGCAGGTACATCATGATCTCGCGCTCGTCCTCGAGGTCGTTCATCTCCTTCTCCAGCCGGGCGAGCTGGGGGTTGGCGAGATAGAACGGGATTCCGATGACGGGCTCGCCGGAGGGGCATCCCCACTCGTCGGTGAGGTAGCAGAGCGGCTTGAACCTCCGGATGGCCTTGCGCTCGAGCTCGCGGTACAGGCGCTGGATCGAGCGCTCGAGCGGCGAGCCCTCGAGGATGAGTCCCAGGTCCTTGATCGGCTTGGAGAGGATTTCCTGGACGTCGGGGGGCGCTTTTTCGAAGGCTTGCAAGGCTCTTCTCCGGGAGGTTAGCACGACTCTGCCGTCGGACGTTGACCGGAGCGCCGCAAGTCTCTACCCTTGAAACCGTTCCATGCACATCTTTTTTCTGGGGCAGCTCGTCCACACGGTCGGCGCTCTCCTGCTCGCGACGATCTTTCTCTACCTGTCGCGGGGCAAGGGCAACCGCGCGCTGAACGCGGCGGGCGTCGCGTGGGCGTTTCTCTCGCTCTCGCTCGCTTCTCTTCTCCTGCTGTCGAATCGCGGTCTCCCCTACGAAAATCTGCTCTTCCAGTACTGGAAGACGTTCTTCATGGTGGCCCTCCTGGTCGCGGCCCGGCGCATGGACCGGCAGACGCCGCTCGCGCGGCCCCTCACGATTACGGCTCTCGCGGGGCTCGCGGTCTCGGTCCCGCTCGAACTGTGGGGCGGAGCCGCGCCGCGCTTCTACGCGCTCCACTCCGGCCTGCTCGCGATCGTCTGGACGGCCGTCGCCGTGCTCATCTTCGCCGGCCGCTCGTCCGGCGTCGGCAAGCGATTCGCGGCCCTTCTCGCGATGGCGAACGCCGCGTTCCAGGCGGCCTACGCCGTGTTCTCCACCCTGGATTCCTCGGACGGCCTCCGGGACGATCCGTTCCTTCTCTACTCCGGGTTCTACGACCTCTTCCTCGAGATGCTGTTCGGCATCGGACTCATCATCTGGGCGATGGAAGAAACGGAGGCGCGTCTCGCGATGATCCACGCTCGCGCGCTCGACGACACGCGACGCCGGAAGCGTCTCGCTCTCATCGACCCGCTCACCGAGGTTTACAACCGGCACTTCTTCGACGAGATCCGCCCCTCTCTCGAGCGGGAGGCGGCGGGCGGCGCGATCGTGCTCGTCGACGTCGACGAGTTGAAGACGATCAACGACACCCGGGGGCACGACGAGGGCGACAAGGCGATCTGGACGATCGCGACCGGAATCAAGAAGCTCATCCGCGGCGCGGACTTTCTGATTCGCTGGGGCGGCGACGAGTTCCTCGTGATTCTCCCGGGGATGGACGAGGACCTCGCGAAGAGGCGGTTCTACATGCTTCCCGGCAAGATAGAAGAGGTTCGCCAGGCGCCGCGATTGAAGGAACGAGCGTACCAGCGCTTCCTGTCGGCATCGGTGGGCGTCGCGTGCTTCTCCCGTCGGATCTCCATCGAGCAAGCCATGGAGAAGGCCGACGGGGTCATGTACGAGCGGAAAAAGGCGCACAAGGAGATGCGGGGATAGGCTGAGAACTGAGAACGATGAACTACCACTGGCTCGACTGCGCCAACTGCCGCTGCCACGTCGCGGTGAACTGGACGATGACCGCCGACCGCCTGTCCGGATCGGTGCGGCGCTGGGCTTCCGACCGCTCGATCAACGACGGGAAGGCCTTCTCCCTTCCGCACGGGGCAGATCCGCAGGCCCCTGCGTCCGGCGCGGTCGCCTCCTGCGTTTGCGGAGCGCCGATCCCGCTTCCGGCGAGGCCGGACGCGGTGGGCGGGGAGCGAACGGACGACCTGAGGGTAACCCTGACAGAGTAGCCATCAGCTATCAGCTATTAGCCCGGACGACTTGTGAAACGCATCCCCATCGAAGACTCCCTCGACCTCCACTCCTTCCTTCCGCGTGACGTTCCCTCGGTCGTTTCGGAATACCTCGACGAAGCCCTCCGGCACGGACTCCGGGAGGTCCGGATCGTTCACGGCAAGGGGAAGGGCGTGCGGCGTGCCGAGGTCCGGCGACTGCTCCGGGGCGATTCGCGGGTTTCCGAGGCCTCCGACGCTACCCCCGAGCGGGGCGGGTTCGGCGCGACGGTGGTGGTGCTGAAGACGGTCAGACCGCTTCGATTTCCACCCTGACCGGCATTGCCGCCCGCGCGACTTTCGAAATGATGCAGTACTTCTCGGCGAGGGCGAGCGTCTTCTCGACTTTCGCCTTCTCCGCCTCGAGAAGCGTTCCGGGCACCCGGGCGTAAATGACCGCGCCCGACATGCGGAACCCTCCGGCCGGGTCGCTCGAAAGCGTCCCGGTCACCCGGAGCGCCGGTTCCGCGTACGCGACCTGGAGCTTCCGAAGGAAGATCGCCCAAGTGTTCACGAAGCAGGCGGCTACCGCGGCGAGCAGCAGCTCTTCCGGGTTCGCGGCTCCTCCGGCGCCCCCGAGGCGCGTCGCACCCGCGATCGGTACGTCGAGTGTGCCGTCGGCCACCTTGACGTGACCGGACCCGGCTCCGTCCCCCCTCCAGACCGCCGATACCGTGAAGAGGTGATCTTCGGCGTCCGCCGGCGAGGCGGCGGAGGGCGCTGGCGGGGCTTGGGAGGGAGCCGGCGCGGCGGCGCCGTCCGCCTGGGACGCGCGCGCATTCTTACCCGAGGGAATCTCCTCGTGCGCCATGCTCCGTTAGATCATAGACCGCCCGTGACCGTCGCCTTCTCTCTCGCACGCATCTCCGGCGTCCTTCGGCGCGGGGGCATCGGCGCGCTCGCAGTTTTTCTCACCGCAAGTTGCGCCAGCCGGCCGCGGCCGACCGCGGAGGCCGTGCGCCGCTCACGGAACCCGCCCGCCGTCGTGGAAGGAACCGTCCGCGATTCCGCGGGGCGGACCGTGTCGGGACTCTCCGTCCAGGGCCTTCCGCGCGACAAGCATCTCGCGTGGTCTTCCGCCGCGGTCACCGACCGGGAGGGCCGCTTCCGGCTCTCTCTCGATGCGCCGGGCGAGTACGGGTTTCTGATCTCGCCCGGCGGAATCACCGTCGTGATGCCGCGATCGGACGATCCCTCGCGAACGACCGTCTCTCTCCGTCCCGGAGAGCGCCGCGCGGGCATCGAGCTCGTGTTTCACCGGGAAGACGGGGAGAAGGCGATCCTCTCGCCTCGATCACCGTGAGCCACGTCGCGCGGAGACTCTTCTCCCTCGCGTCGGCCGCCGGGGCCCTGTTCCTCGGCGGCTCGTGGCTCGCATCGCGACGTCTGGCAGACCGCCTCGTCTCGGCGACCGGTCTGGGCGAGACGCCCGACACCCGGCCGGAGCTCGACGCGGCGCTCACCGCCGTCGCGCCGATCGTCGAAGAGTTCCGACACCCGGGGAGCGCTCTCGACCCGGTGGAGCTCGCCGCCACGTTTGCGTCGCCGGGCGAACCGGCGGCGAGGCCGACGCTCCTCTTCCTTCACGGAAAAGGGGGACGCGCCTCCGAGTGGCGCACGGACGCGGCGCGTGCGCTCACGCTCGGATACAACGTCCTTCTTCCCGACCTCCGCGGCCACGGAGCCAGCGCCGGGCGGTACATGACGTTCGGGCTCCTCGAGAAGGGCGACCTCGCGCGGGCGCTCGAAGCGGTCCGCGCGCGCTGGGGGGTAGATCCCGGGAATGTCGGTCTCCACTCGTGTTCGGCCGGGTCCTCCGTCGCGCTGGAGCTGGCGCGGGACCGGCCAGGCATCCGTGCGATCTGGCTCGAGTCGCCCTTCGCCGATCCCCGGGAGATGGCGCGCCACTACCTGTCGGCGGCGACGGGCATCCCCGCGCCACTCCTGACGCTCGCCACTCGCTGGGCCGTTCAGCGCAACGTCGCCCGAGTCCGCCGCGACCTCGGGCTCGACCCGGCTTCGGGTGGGCTCGAGAAAGCCGACCCGCTCACCGCGATGCGGAGCGTCCGCTGTCCCGTGGCGCTCGTCTACGGCGCGGCGGACCGGCTCATACCGCCGCGGTTCGTCGAGCGCCTGATCGAAGCGCTTCCGCCGGGGAGCGAGGTCTTCCGCGCGGAAGGGGCGGGGCACTGCCACCATCCGGACGAGGCGGCGCAGGTGGCGCGGGAGGAGTACGTTCGGCGGTGGGGGTCCTTCTTTAACCGGCACCTGCCGGTGGAAGAAGTCCTGGGTCCGAAGCCCTAAGTCAGAGGTCCGGGAACCCGCTTTCGCGGATCCTCGGTCCTGCCCTTCAGCTGTCCGCACGCCGCGGAGGCGTCGGGCCCGCGGCTTCGGCGGACCGTCACGGAAACACCCGCGTCCACGAGCGTCCCCGCGAATCGTTCGATCACCTCGTCCTCCGGCCGCCGCCACCCCGCCAGATACACCGGGTCCTCGTTCAGCGGGATCACGTTCACCTTCACGTTCAAACCGCGCAGGAGCCGTGCGAGCCGCTTCGCGTCGTCCGTCGAATCGTTGCGTCCCGCGATCGCCACGTACTCGACCGTGATCCGCCGCCGCGACTCGAGCGGCCACAGGGCGAGCGCCCGCAGGAGACCCTCGAGGGGATAGGTGCGGTTGATCGGCATGATCGCCGACCGGGTCTCGTCGTCGGCCGCGTTCAGAGAGACGGCGAGGTTTGGCCGCCGGGGCAGCGCGGCGAAAAGAGCGAATGCCGGAGTGATGCCGGACGTCGAAACGGTCACGCGCCGGGGAGGGAGGATCTCGAAGAGGATCGAGAGCGCGGGCAGGACGCCGTCCGGGTTCAGGAAGGGCTCCCCCATCCCCATGAAGACGACCCGAAGGCCTTCCGGCGTGCGCCCCGACTCGTCGAGGACCGCGTAGAGCTCGCCCACGATCTCGCCCGCGGAGAGGTTGCGCCCTCCGCCGAGGCGCCCCGTGACGCAGAACGCGCAGTCGACGGCGCAGCCGGTCTGAGACGAGAGGCACACCGTGAACCTCTTTGCCGGCTCGGTCGGATCCGCCGCGGGAGAGCTCGCGGTGGGCTCGACGGCCACGCGGGCCCGCGCATCGGTAAATTCGTTGACCTCGGCGACGGCGGCGTCGCCCGGCATGTAGACCGCTTCGACAAGCGCTCCGTCGGAGAGACGCAGTCCGTACTTGACGCTGCCGTCGCGCGACGGCTCGCGGCGGACGATCGCCGGCAGCGCAATCGGCATTTCCCGCTCGAGCTGCTCCCGAAGGTCGCGCGGCACCTCGTGGATGTCCGCGGACGACCGCGCCCCGCGCCCGTGGATCGCGTCGAAGATCTGCCGGCCGCGGTAGGCGGGCAGGCCCCAGGCGGTCATTCGCTCCTCCCAGTCGGAACGAGAGAGGCCGAGCGGATCGGATCCTGCCGTCATGGCGTCAGTCTAACCATCCGCGGTTCGCGGGCGCCGGAAGAAAACGGGTGCGGTTGCGAGGGGCCTAGTCGCGGGAGCGGGCGGAGACCGAGCGAAGCGGACGCCGCGCTCGGCGCGCCGCGGCCTGGCGTGCGCGGACTTTGCGCGTCGGGTCGATCCCGAGCGCCTTCAAGAAGCGAAGGTCCTTCACGTTGATCCGGAACTCGGCGCGCTCGGAAACCGCCGTCGTGCCGGTAGCCGACCGGGACGAGCGCCCGCGGGAGCCGCCTCGGCTCTCGCGCTTGTCCACGCCGACTTTCGCGTCGAGGACCATGTAGAGGTTGTAACCCTCGTCACGGATGCGCTGGATGGATTCGTGCACGCGACCCGAGCCCGAGATCGACTCGTTGATCGCCTGCCCGAGCTCTTTCAGCATCTGGCGGAGGTGATCGTTCAGTTCCATGACCGCGGCGATTATCGCTTCCGTTTCGCGGAAGCGTCAAGCGTGTTTCGATCCGCGGTTTGGTGCTATCCTGTTTTCTCTCTCGCGCGCGAGTCCTCTGTCTGCGCGCCTCCCCACGGGAAACGAGAAATGGAAATCGACAGGCTCTTTGTCACCGTCTTTCGTTCTCCGTTTTCCGTTTTACTTTTCCCGCCTCCGGCACCAGTGGTCCGGAAGAACGTGCGAGCAGGAGTCGGGGCGGCCCCACACGGCACGCGCGACGAGAGCGACCGCCTCTCTTGCGAAGCTCGGGCGCGCACAACTCTTCAGCCGCTCGCGGAAGTCGCCCCGCGCAAGCCGGCGGATCGCGCGGCGAACGCGAGAGGAGCTCATTCCCTCGTAAAGAAATCGCAGCGCGAGTGACGCACGTGTCCGCGCCGCGGCGTCGTCGCGGAGCGCGTCGAAGGATTTCCCGCTCCGCAGGCTCTCCGCCGCGAGGAGACCGTCCTCGATCGCGCCGCGGAGCCCGAAGCCGAGAAGAACGTCCGTTGAGCCGGCGGCCTCGCCCACAATGAGCGCCGCGCCAATGCGCGAGGATCCGGCGATGACGATGCTCACTCCACCGGTGGCGGTGCGTTCCTCCGTGGATGAGAACTCGGATATTCGCCGGAACTGCTGGAGGCTCGACTCGAAGTCCCGCTCCAGCTTTCGGGCGTCCCCGATGGTCAAGCACTCCAGCGTCCCGACCCCGCCTGCGATCGCGAGCCAGGCAAACCCTCCGCGAGCCCGCTCCGGGTCGAAGAGGAACTGGAGCCGGTCGGGGGAAGCGCTTCGAAACACGATCCTCTTCGCGAGGAGGTCCGCGGCGTCCGGTCCCGTTGCGATCACGTCGGCGTCCCCCAACGGCAGCTCTCCGCCGAGCCGGATCTCGACGCCGAGCGCGCGGGCCCGCTCCTCGAGCGCTCCGTCGAGCGACAACTCCCCCGCACCGCGCCGCACGAGGTACGCGAACGGCAGCCGGCTCGAGACCCGGGTCGGGCGGAGCACACTGTCGAAGAGCTCGGCCTCACGCGCGGGGGACAGAAGGACGTCGGTGGAAATTCCGAGCGAGTCGAAGAGCGCGAGCGCATCGGTTTCGCCGGTCCAGTTGTCGAGGATCTCGAAGCCGCCGTCGGGGACGTGGGGATGCGGTCGGACGTCGAACACCCGCACCGTGCGCCCCGCTTGCGCGAGGGCGATCGCGCAGCTCAAGCCGGCCGGGCCCGCTCCCGCGATCGACACGATTTCCACGGAAGAGACCATTTCGGGCGATTGTAACGAGGCGAGGAGTTCTCAGTTCTCAGCTGGGCGCTAGAACGGAAGCTGATAGCTTTTCTCGACGTGTTCTCCTTTTTTGCGCACCTCTCGTGCACCCGCTGCGGACGACACCTCGAGCGCGACAGCCACGTCGGCGTCTGCCCTCTGCCCGGCTGCGGCGGGCCGCTCTTCGCGCGCTACCACGACCAGCCGATCGATCGCGATGCGGCATCCGAACGGCCGCGGACGATCTGGAGGTGGCACGAGATGATGCCCGTCGAGGATCCGGCCCACGTCGTCGCCCTCGGCGAGGGAGGAACGCCGACGCTCGCGGCGAAAAAGCTGGGCGGGAGCGCCGGCTTCTCGAGCCTCTGGATCAAGGACGAGTCCGGTAACCCGACGGGATCGTTCAAGGCTCGCGGACTTTCCGCCGCGATCTCCAAAGCGAAGGAGCTCGGACATTCGGCCATCGCCGTGCCGACCGCCGGCAACGCCGGCGGCGCTGCGGCGGCGTATTCCGCGCGGGCCGGCATGACCTGCGACGTGTTCATGCCGGCCGACACGCCCGACCTCTTTCGCGTCGAGTGCGAACGGTACGGCGCACGTGTGACGCTCGTGCCCGGGCTCATCGACGCCTGCGGGAAGCTTGTCGCCGAAGGCGCGGCGCAGGGAAAGTGGCTCGACGTGTCCACCCTGAAGGAGCCGTACCGCGTCGAAGGCAAGAAGACGATGGGCTACGAGCTCGCGGAAGACCTCGCGTGGAAACTGCCGGACGCGGTGATCTATCCGACCGGCGGCGGTACCGGTCTGATCGGGATGTGGAAGGCGTTCGCCGAGATGGAACGGCTCGGGTGGATCGGACCGGAGCGGCCGAAGATGATCGTCGTCCAGGCCGCCGGCTGCGCGCCGATCGTGAAGGCCTTCGCGGAAGGTAAGGCGGCGGCGGAGAGGTGGGAAAACGCCGCGACCTACGCGTCGGGTCTCCGCGTCCCGAAACCGTTCGCGGACTTCCTGATCCTCGCGATCGTCCGGGAGTCGGGGGGCGACGCGATTGCGGTCTCCGACGACGAGATGCGGACCGCCGAGGAGGAGATCGGCCGCGCCGAGGGCCTGTTCGTCTGCCCGGAAGGCGCGGCGACGTGGGCGGCAGCAAAGAAGCTCGCGGTGCAAGGGAGACTGGACCCCGCCTCGCAGGTCGTGCTCTTCAACACCGGGACGGGCTTCAAGTACGTGGGGTCAACGCTGAAAAGCTGAATTTGTGCCATAGCTGAATTCAGCCCTGGCACGTATTCAGGAATTCAGCGTTGACCCCAATTCAGGGCTGACCCCTTAGAATCGGCGGTTCCGTGAGATACGCCTCGCTCCGGCCACGTCTCGACCCGATCCTCCCGACCGTGGAGAAGCCCGGGCGCTACGTGGGGCTCGAACGCAACGTCGTTCGCAAAGACCTCTCCCGCGCTGCCGTAACCGTCGCGCTCGGCTTTCCCGACACGTACGAAATCGGAATGAGCCATACGGGACTGAAAATCCTCTACGAGCTGGTCAACCGCCGCGCGGAGTTCGCCTGCGAGCGGACGTACGCGCCCTGGGTGGACCTCGAGAGCCGTATGCGCGACGCGGGAATCCCGCTCTTCACCGTGGAGTCGTGCGCTCCGGTCGCTGACTTCGACGTGTTCGGGTTCTCTCTCCAGTCCGAGCTCAACTACTCGAACGTCCCGAACATGCTCGACCTCGCCGGCCTGCCGGTGTGGCAGCGCGACCGGCGCGAAAGCGACCCGATCGTTCTCGGCGGAGGCCCCTGCACGGCCAACCCCGAGCCCATCGCCGACTTCTTCGACGCCTTCCTGATCGGTGACGCGGAAGAGGCGCTCCTCTCGATGCTCGACGTCCTCGCGAGCGCGCGCGCCGAGGGCTTGAGCCGCCGGGACGTGCTCGGGCAGCTCGCCGGCGCGGACGGCATCTACGTCCCGTCGTTCTACGACATCTCCTATCGCGAGGACGGGCGGATCGCCGCGATCACCGTGAACGACGCCCGCGCCCCCGAGCGCGCGCGGAGAACGTGGGTACCGGTCCTCAAACCGGAGTACTACCCCGACCGCCCGATGGTCCCCTCCGTCGAGATCGTTCAGGACCGTCTCGGGCTCGAGGTCATGCGCGGCTGCACCCAGGGATGTCGGTTCTGCCAGGCCGGCTACTGGTACCGGCCGGTGCGTGAGCTCGATCCCGACGACGTCGTCTCGATGACGAAGGCGTTCATCGCGGAGTCGGGCTGGAGCGAAGTCGGCCTCCTCTCGCTTTCGACGGCCGACTACTCGCAGATCGAGCCGCTCGTGAAGTGTCTGGCCCCCCAGCTCTCGGACCGCCGCGTCTCGATCTCCCTTCCGTCGCTGCGCGCGGAGGCTTTTTCCGTCGGTCTCGCGGACGCGGTCTCCGAGGTCCGCAAATCCGGGTTCACCTTCGCGCCGGAGACCGGATCGGACCGGCTTCGGCGCGTCATCAACAAGACCTTCACGAACGCCGACATGATCCAGGCGGCCGACGTCGCGTTCGCACGCGGGTGGGACCTCATCAAGGTCTACACGATGATTGGTCTTCCGACGGAGACCAAGGAAGACCTGAACGAGCTCGTCACGCTCGTCGAGGGAATCCTCGCGCAGGGCCGCCGCTACGGGCGCAAGGAAGTGAACGTCTCGGTCGGTCCCTTCGTCCCGAAGTCCTGGACGCCGTTTCAGTGGGCGCCCTTCGACGGCGTCGAGCTGCTCGAGAAAAAGCTCGGGTACCTGAAGGACCGGTTCCGCCGCGTCCGGGGCGCGAAGATGAAGTGGCACGAGCCGCGGGAGGCGGAGATCGAGTGCGTGCTGTCGCGCGGAGACCGGAGGGTGGCGCGCGTGATCCACACGGCGTGGCGCTCGGGCGTCAAGTTCGACGGCTGGAGCGAGCACTTCCGCTACGACCTCTGGCAACGCGCTTTCGAAGCGGAAGGCATTCCGAGCTCGACCTGGCTGCGCGCCTACGACCTCGACGAGGTCCTGCCCTGGGACGTCCTCGACGCCTCGATCACGAAGCGGTTCCTGCGCGTCGAGCTCGTCAAAGCGAAGAAGGAGATGCGGACCGAGGACTGCAAGTGGGGGCACTGCTACGCCTGCGGCGTGCCGGGCAACGGCGAAGACACGGTCCTCGCGAAGTCGATGCCGGGAAGCCTGCCGGCAGAGGACGAGTCGGTCTCTTCCGCAGCGGACCCCGCGGCATACCGCGACGTGGCGAAGGGCGCGGCCTACCGGCAGAAGCCGATGCCCGACCTTCCCTCCGCCGTGCGGCGCTCGTCGGGACAGACGGACCGGGTCGTCCGGCACCGCGTCACTTTCGAGAAGACGGGCGACGCGCGGTTTCTCTCCCACCGCAACACGATGGACGTCTTCGAGCGGGCGATCCGCGCCGCGGGGCTGCCCGCGCGCTACTCCGAGGGATTCAACCCTCACATGAAGCTCTCGATGGGCCCGGCGCTGCCGCTCGGGCTCGAGAGCCGGCACGAGGTCTTCGACGTCGACGGGAGGGCGCCGTTCGGCCCGGACGCGGCCCGCGCGATCTCGGAGAAGCTGCCGGCGGGCCTCGCGGTCCTCGACGTCCGGGAGCTCTCCGCTGTCGACCCCGCGCTCTCGAAGAGCGTGCGTTCGGCGCGATATGCGGTGCGGCTCGAGGAGCCCGAGCACGTCGGCCGCGCGAGCGAAGCGATCGCCAACGGCTGGCGCGAGGCGGTGCCCGCGCTCCGTGCGTGTGCGCTCGAAGAGAACGAGCCGGGCGCCGGCGCCCGGCTCACTTTCGAGGTGAACCTGGACCAGTCCGCGGGCGAGACCTCTACGCCGAAGAAAGTCATCGAAGCGTTGCTCGCGATCCCGCCCGAGGCGCAGGCGTCGCTTTCCATTACGCGCGAGGCGACGGTGCTCCGCTAAGAAACGCTCGACGGCTGTAGGATGCGTTCGAGATGGAGCCCGAAAGCCCCAAACCATCCATCGAGAGCTACACGATGGTGGTTCAACCCGACGACAACGGGACCTTCGTCGCCTACCTGCCCGCCATCGCAGGGTGCCACGCGATCGGAGGCACTCCGGCAGAAGCCCAGGCGGAGCTTGCGCTCGTTTTTCAGATGGTCGTCGAGGAGTACGCGGAGAAGGGTCGATCCCTGCCCCGGGACGTGCCGCTCAAGACGGCACATGGCAGCTAGGGCCGACGACCGCGAGCGAGCTGCCAGAAAACTCGGTTTTGTGAAGACGCGCCAACGCGGGAGCCATGCTCGCTGGCAACATGCCGACGGGCGCGGGACCACGATTCCCATTCACTCGACCCGCGAGATCGGGGGGTGGTTGTTCCACGAGATTCTCAAGCAGCTCGGGATCTCCGAGGAAGAGTTTCGTCGCCTCGCGTAAATGCCTTATCGCGTCACCGTCACCGCCCGCTTCGAAGCTGCCCACAACCTGGTCGACTACGCCGGAGGGCCTGAGCCGCTCCACGGCCACTCGTACGAGGTCGAAGCGGTCCTCGAGTCCGACAAGCTCCAGCAGTACGACCTCGCGATCGACTTCCTTCCCGCGAAGAAGACGCTCGAAGGGATCGCGAAGGAGCTCGACTACAGCTACATCAACGAGCATCCGGACTTCGCCGGCCGCAACACGTCGGCCGAGAACCTGGCGCGCTGGTTCACAGAGCGGCTGGAGTCCTCCGGCGCCCTCGGCTGGACGCGCGTCGCCCAGGTCACCGTCCGCGAAGGG
>JBKJVY010000102.1:0-3612 GCA_046717185.1 Thermoanaerobaculia bacterium | reverse complement strand
TCTCGCTCCCCCACCGCGCGGCGGCGGTGCCGGGCCGGGCCGAATACCGGAACGCGAAAACGTTCGCGAAGCGCGCGGCGCGAACGAGCGCGAGCGTCGCCTCGAAGTCCTCGTCGCTCTCTCCGGGAAAGCCGACGATGAAGTCCGAAGAAAGGGCGACCTCCGGGAGGGACCGCCGCACGCCCGCAACCTTGCCGAGATACTCCGCTGTCGTGTAGCGACGTTTCATCCGGTAGAGGATTCGATCCGAACCCGACTGGGCCGGCAGGTGGAGGTAGGGCGCAATGACGCCGCCGGAGGCGATCGCGTCGGTCATCGAGTCATCGAGGAACCGGGGATGCGAGGTGAGAAAACGGAGCCGCAGGAGCCCCGGGATCGTCGAGGCGCGTCGAAGGAGCTCCCCGAACCCGAACCCCTCTGCCGGATCGCGGTAGGCGTTCACGGTCTGGCCGAGGAGAGTCACCTCCGTGTACCCGCGCCGGACGAGGTCGCGGATCTCTTCGAAGACCTCCGAGGAGCGGCGGCTTCGCTCGCGGCCGCGCGTGAAGGGGACGATGCAGAACGTGCAGAACTGGCTGCACCCCTCGATCACGGTCACGTACGCCTGGAACCGGGAGCCCCGGGAGATCTCCCGGAACTGATAGACGGGGGACTCGACCGGCAGCTCGACCGAAATGGCGCGCTTCCGTTCCGCGCGGACCTTCCGGACGAGCTCCCCGACCTGCTCGACGTTGCCCGTTCCGAGGACGAAGTCGACGTACGGTGCCCGCTCGAGGATCTCTTCGCCCCCGACCTGGGCGACGCAGCCCGTCACGCCGATGACGAGATCCGGAAACTCCTGCTTGCGCCGACCGAGCACGCCGAGCGCGCTGTAGACCTTCGACTCCGCCTTCTCGCGGACGGAGCAGGTGTTCAGGATGACGACGTCGGGGGGTTCTTTTTCGACCGCAGCGCGGAAACCGCTCTTCTCGAGCTGGCCGGCCATGCGCTCGCCGTCCAGCACGTTCATCTGGCACCCCCAGGTCTCGACGCGGTAGGAAGGCAGGGTGGCGGGAAGAGGACCGCTCATTCTCGTAGCCACCCGGGCAGCGCTCCCGCGCGCCGCGCGCGGTCGGGAAGCTCCGACAGTTCTTTTTCCGCAAGGGGCAGGGCCAGGTTGGCCGTGGCCAGCTCTTCGCGCGCCTTGTCCCAGGCCAGCTTGATGACCTTGTCCCGGTAGGCCCCGTCGTCCCAGGCGTAGTAGTCCGCCTCCAGCCGCTTCGTGTCGTCTCCGAGCCGCACGATGGCATCTCGGAGCTCGACGACCCGCTCGCGGAGCCGCCGCGACTCTTCGCGCCAGTACGATTCCCCCTGGGCCGCATCGGCGGTCGCCGCTTCGGCTTTTTCCGCCGGGCTCGCCGGCCCCGCGGCGCTCCTCACCGCTGCCTTCGTGGGTTCGGGAGCGGGCTGGCGCCGGGAGGTCGAGACCTTGCCCTTGTCGGCATCGGTAACGAGCGACCCGTTCGTGATTCGCACGGGCCCCGACCTCGCGGCGTCGCGCGCCGTCGCCCGTCCGGCGACGGGGGTTTTTCCGAACCCCCCGGTCAGCCTCGGAGGCGGGGTCGGCGTCGGCTCGGGGGCCGCCCGGAGCGTGCAGACGCCCGCCAGCGTCAAAGCCAGAAAGAGTCGGGCGGGAGAGAGGAGTGAACGGGTCATTGGGTAGGCGCGGCTAGGGGGCCGTCGTTCCCGCCCGCCCGTAGGCGTCCTCGAGCCGGACGATGTCGTCGAGCTCGGCCGAGGAAACCTCGATCAGGTCACAGGCGTCTTCGGCGCGCATCCGGTGCCGCACGCCCGGGCGGATGCGGTAGGCGCTGCCGGCCGGCAGCCGGAGCTCCTGCATCTCGCCGTCCACATCCACCGAAAGGCTCACTTCCCCGTTCAGAACGTAAATCGTCTCGTCCTTTCTTTCATGGTACTGCAGCGACAGCGTCCGGCCCGGCTCGAGGTGCAGGATCTTTCCGGCGTATCGCTCGGTCTCGGCGAAGATCAGCTCATGGCCCCACGGCTTGGGGACGGTTCTCAAGCGCGCCCTCGAAACATTCTTTCCACCTCGGCGGCTTCGCCGGCGTCCAGCGCCTTTTCGGCCAGGACGGCCGCGCGGACCGAGTCCACGGCCGAAAGAGAGTCCTTTACACCTGCGATTGCGACCGGCGTCACGGAGAGCTCCCGAATTCCGAGACCCACGAGGACCGCGATCCCGATCGGGTCCGAAGCGAGCTCGCCACAGACCGCCACCGGACGTCCGCCCGATCGTCCGGCATCGACGACCGATCTTAGCATCCGGAGGATCGCCGGGTGGAGCGGCTGGTAGAGCGCGGCCACGTCCGGGTTGGCGCGGTCGACGGCGAGGCCGTACTGGGCGAGGTCGTTCGTGCCGATCGAGAAAAAGTCGGTCTCGGGGGCAAACCGCTCCGCGAGGAGCGCTGCCGACGGGATCTCGATCATGATCCCGAGGGGCGGCGGCCGGGAGACGCCCGCGCGCCGCGCCGCCCGAACGAGTGCGGATCGCGCGGCCCGCAGCTCGCCGAGCGACGCGACCATCGGAAGGAGGATCGAGAGAGGACCCTTCCGGGCGGCGAGGCAAAGAGCGGTCAGCTGGGCGTCCAATATCTCGGGATGGGCGAGGCAGTACCGGAGGCCCCGCAACCCGAGGGCGGGATTCTCTCCCCCGCCGGGTCCGATCCCCTTTTCGCCTCCCAGGTCGTAGGTCCGCACGACCACCGGATGGGGCGCGGCCGCCTCCAGGAGCTCTTCGTAGACGGCGCGCTGTTCCTCGACGCCGGGCGGATTCGGCGCGGACCTCAAGTACAGAAATTCGGAACGGAAGAGGCCCACACCCTCGGCGTGGTGCCTCTCGAGCGCGGGGATTTCTTCGGCGAGCTCCAGGTTGGCGCGCACGACGATCCGGACTCCGTCGCGGGTTGCCGCCGGTTTCCCGGTCCGGGCCCGCACACGCCGCGCGTTCTCGCGGCCCTCGCGGACGCGGAGGAGACTACGGCGCAGCCGCTCCTTCGAGGGGTTCCCGTCTACTGTCCCCCGGTCGCCGTCGACGACGATCGGGCGGTCGGGCGACACCGCGCCGCAGAGGCCCTGGATGCCGACGACCGCGGGCAGGCCGAAGGAACGGGCGATGATTGTCGCGTGCGACGTCGGTCCGCCGCGCTCGAGCGCGATAGCGCGAACGCGCCGGGGGTCGAGCCGGGACGCTTCGACGGGCGAGAGCTCGTCGGCCACGAGGATCGAGCCGCGCGGCAGCTCGAGTGGGCGAATTTCCTCCCCGCCGCCCAGCTGCCGGCCGATTTCGCGGGCGACGTCGTGGATGTCGGCCGCCCGCTCGCGCATCGCCTCGGAGTCCGCGGACTCGAAACGGTTGCCGAGCTCCCGGGTGACTTCCGCGAGCGCCCACTCGACGTTGACGCGATCCTTCTTCGCGCGATTGAGAATGGCGGCGATGAAGGTCTCGTCGGCGGCGATCATCCCGTGCGCCTCGAGGATCGCGGAGAGCTCTTCTCCGATCCCTCCCGCGGCCTCTCCCGAGTGCCTCCGGAACTCCTCCGCTGCGAGCCGGGAGGC
>JBKJVY010000101.1:0-12281 GCA_046717185.1 Thermoanaerobaculia bacterium | reverse complement strand
ATCTCCTCTCCCGCGCTGGAGAAGGAGCTGCCCGGGTTCAGCCGCTTCAGGAGTTTCGGGCTCGCGTGGAACCTCTCCGCAAGCGCTTCGAGACCCGAGGTGTAGCCGAGCGCCGGAAGCTTCGACTTTTCCATCATGTCTTCCGGAATCTCCGGGAACGGTCCGGCGGCGTCCTCGGCAGTGATCGTGTACGGCGCGAGGACCGGCGCCGCGTCCGCGTTCAACAGTTTCCACGTCGCGGCGTCCACGACGCCGGTCGGCTCGACGCCGTGCGCCTTCTGGAAGCCGGCTATCGCCTTTTCAACGTTCCCGCCGAACGCGGCGTCGATCTCACCGGGAGAGAAGCGCGCGCGGTCGAGGAGCACCTGGGCACGAAGGACTCCGCCGCCCGAAGAGCCTCGCCGGACGAGCGGCGCGGTCGCCGGATCGTTGACGACGTTCGCGTCGAGCGACACGCGTGCGGGCTTCCGGACCGCGGACTTTTTCTTCGGGCGGGCGACGAGCAGAGACTCCGCCGGCGCCGCCGCGAGGAGAGCGGCGAGAACGGCGACGAGTCGAATGGTTCGGTGCATGAATGGACTCCCTTCGGCGAAGGGAGTATCAAAAGGGATGCCAGTGAGACGCGGGTCTAGTTGGCCGAAACGGGCGAAGGAGCGGCGGATCGCGGTTGAATCTTCCCGATCGGCTCCGCGACGACGATGAGTCGCTTCGGCGCGGAGCCGATGAAGTCGAACGGATAGCATGTGATGAGGGTCAGGCGAGGCTTCTTCGTGGGCCCGAGCACGCGCACGGTCTTCGGCGTCACGATCTCGCGCGAGACCACCCGGTATTTCATCGTGCCCGCCGCTGTTTCGAGCTCGACGACGTGCCCCTTCCGAAGCCACCCGAGTCGACGGAAGTGCGAGTCCCGGTGAGCGGTGATGACGCAGTTGTTCGGCCCGTAGTCCTGGTTCGGCATCGCCGTGCCCGGAACGTGGCCCGGTCCCATCTCGAGCGTCGCATCGTCCGATCCCCCGAAGACGACCCAGTCCATCTCGGCCACGGAGATCCGGATTCGACCGAGTGGCGCGCCCATCGGGTAGCCTGCCGCCGGCGGTGTGCCTGCGGAGCGCGGAAGCTCGTCGCGCGCGGAAACCCTTTCCTGAGGAAGGGTCGCCGTCACGTATCCCTGCTCCGCCGCGCGGTCGAGAATGCGGCGCCCCTCGCTCTGGGCTCGCGCTCCCCGGGCGTAGTGGAGCACGGCGGCGCCCATCAGCAGCACGCCGGCGACGACGAAGACGACGGCGAGCGCGCCGCGGAGGGGTTTCAAGGCTCTTCTCCGGGAATCAGTCTCGGCGCCCGCCGATGAACCGGAGGAGGAAGAGGAACAGGTTGATGAAGTCGAGGTAGAGAGCGAGGGCGCCGACGACGGCCCGCCCGGCCAGCTGTCCATCGGGCGTCACCGCCGCCATCGTCTTCAGTCTCTGGGCGTCCCAGGCGGTCAAGCCCGTGAACACGAGGACTCCGACGACCGAGATGACGAACTGGAGCGCGGGCGCCTTCCAGAAGATGCCCACGACCGAAGCGAGCAAGAGTCCGATCAGTCCCATGAAGAAAAACTGTCCGATTCCCGCGAGACTCCGCTTCGTCGTCGTGCCGTACAGGGCGAGAGCTCCGAACATGCCGGCGGTCACGACGAACGTCGTCGCGATCGAGGTACCGGTGTAGGCGAGGAGGATCCCGGAGAGGGTGACGCCGTTCAGGGCCGAGTAAACGACGAACAGCGTCGCCGCCGTCTGCGGCGCCATCTTGTCCACGCGCGCGGACAGGAAGAACACGAGGCCGAGCTCGACGGCGATCAACCCGAAGAAGAGGATCGGGTTCCCGAGGACGATCTGCCGAAGCGTCGGCGACCCGCTCACGAGGAAGGCAACCCCCGCCGTGACCGCCAGGCCCGCGAACATCCAGCCATAAACCCTGCGCAGGAACGCAGTGACTTTCTCGACGCCAATTGCAGCCGGCGTCTCGAACGCCGCGTGGGGAGTCATATCGAAACGGTCGTTTGCCAAATTTGTTCTCCTTCCCAGCCTGTCGAAAACGAACGGACTCAGTCGCGAATTCCGCCGAGAGTCCCGTCGTTCAATTGACGCGATACCTCAACTCCTCGAGGAACTTGACCGCGATGGGGTCTCCCGGGTTCTCCTCCAGCGCTCCCTCGAACTCGGCGACGGCCTGCGAGATGTCGCCGCGGGAGGCGTGCAGCCGTCCCAGGTTCAGATAGGGAAAGTGTCGCGGCTCGTAGCGCGGCGCCTTCTTGGCCTGCTCGAACCAGGGCAACGCATCGTCGAGCTTCCCCTTCTGCATCAGGTAGCAGCCGATGTCGTTGTAAGGGTTCCCGAAGCCGGGGTCCGTGGCGATTGCCTTGCGGCACTCCTCGATCGCCTCATCGAGCCGGCCGGCGAAGGAAAAGGCCCACCCGCGGAACGTGTACGCCTCGGCGGTGGGGGAGAGCTCGAGGGACCGGGTGAAGAGCCGGATCGCCTCCTCCACCTCGCCCGTCAAGAGCCGCGCCGCCCCCTCTTCCCACATGGCGAGCGCCTTCTCCCGCTCTCCCGTCATGTGAGGATCTTACGGGACACGACCGGGCACCGGGGCACTCTCATTCCCCCCGTATCCCGAGCGGCATGCGCGCCGCGCCTTCGTCGGAGGCCGGCTGCGGCGTCGCTTCGACCTCGACGGTTGGCGACTCGCCCGGATTCAGGAAGAGGTTGGCTTCGATGCCGTACTGGCGGGTGTAGAGGTCGAAGTAGCGTCCGCCGCGCGCGAGGAGCTCGGCGTGCGCGCCACGCTCGATGATTCGTCCCGCCTCGACGACGAGGATCGCGTCGGCGTTGCGGATCGTCGAAAGGCGATGGGCGATGACGAACGTCGTGCGTCCCTTCATGAGCTCGGCGAGTCCCTCCTGGATGAGCGCCTCGCTCTCGCTGTCGAGCGAGGAAGTCGCTTCGTCGAGGATGAGGATCCTCGGATCCGCGAGGATGGCTCGCGCGATGGCCACACGCTGCCGCTGGCCACCGGAGAGCTTCACCCCGCGCTCGCCGACGACGGTCTCGTACCCTTCCGCGAGGTCCTCCACGAAGTCATCGCACCGGGCGATGCGCGCTGCGCGAAGGATCTCTTCCTTCGAAGCCTCCGGCCGCGCGTAGGCGATGTTCTCGAGCACTGTTCCGTCGAAGAGGAAGTTGTCCTGGAACACGACTCCGAGCTGGGAGCGGTAGTCGGCCAGCCGCACCTGCGCGAGGTCGTGCCCGTCGACGAGGATCTTTCCGGACGTCGGCGTGTAGAACGCCGCTACGAGGCCGATGATCGTGCTCTTCCCCGAACCGGAGGGGCCCACGAGGGCGGTCGACGTTCCGGCCGCCGCCTCGAAGGAGACGCCTTTCAAGACCGGCACGCCCTCCTGGTACTCGAAAGAGACGTCCCGGAACTCGACGCGCCCGACAACGCGGGGAAGCGGCCTTTTCGCCGCGTCTCCTTCGTCCTCGGGTGTCTCGTTCCGGATCTCGCGGATCCGCTCGAGCCCGGCGAACGCTTCCGTGATCTGGCTCCCGATCGAGACGATCTGAATGACGGGGCCCACGAGCAGCCCCATGTACAGCGTGAAGGAGAAGAAGGAGCCGAGCGTCATTCGCCCCGCGAGGACCTCGTTTGCGCCGACCCACATGATCGCGACCCCGACCGCGCCGAGGAGGAGCGTCGAGAAAGCCGTAACGGCGGCAAAGCCGGTCATCGTCTTGGCCACGTTACGGAAGAGACGGTGAGCACCCTTCGAGAACTCGAGCGCCTCGCGGCGCTCGGCACGGTACGCCTTGACGACGCGGATCCCGGAGAACGACTCCGTCAGCCGGCCGGAGACCGCGGCGTTGATCCTCGAGCGCTCGCGAAAGAGCGGACGGAGCGTCCGAAAGGCGTACAGGAGGATGAGCCCGAAGAGCGAAAGGACACCGAGCGCGATGATCGTGAGCTTCGCAGAGAGGTATAAGAGGATGACGAGCGCGGCGGCCGCGGTCAGGAGACCGCCCGCGACCTCGACGAGGCCGCTGCCGACGAGGTTACGGAGCCCCTCGGCGTCCGACATGACCCGCGAGAGGAGCGCGCCGGTCTTCGTCTGATCGAAGAACGTGACCGGCAGTCTGCCCACGTGGCGCTGGATCCTCCGCCGCATCTCGGTGATCGAGCGCTGGGCGGCCTTCCCGAGGACCTGCGAGAGGGTGAACGATGTCACCGCCTGGATGAGCGTCGCACCGCCCGCCGCGAGCACGAGCCCGGCGAGGAGCTCACGGCGGCCCTTCCCGATCACCTCGTCGAGGAGGAACTTCGTCGTCCCCGGCAGCACGAGCGAGCAGAGCCGGTTGATCGCGAGGAGCCCGAACCCCACTGCCATCCGTCCGCGTCGGGCGCTGACGAGCTCCAGCGCGTCCCGGAAGACGACCCGGAAGGGCGGCGCCTTGCGTTTCTTCTCGTCGTCGCGGGCGCTGCCCCGTCCGCCTCCGCCTCGGCGGTCGGGACGGGGAAGCCCCCCGAGCCCGCCGCCGATCCCTATTCCCCGTGCCATAGCTGCACTCTATCTACGAAGGAAAAGGCCGGCGCGGTGCGCCGGCCTGAGTTGTCATCCTGAGCCCTTCGGCTTCGCTCAGGGCAGGCTCCGCCGAAGGATCTGGGGCTCTACGGGATGTCGGCCTTGCCAGCGCACTTCTGGATCGCGCCTTTTTCCTTGTTCGTGATCGAGCCGTTGTCCTTCAGCGTACTGTCGTGCCGTCCGCGACGACGGTCTGCGGATCGACGCCGGATGCGGCGGTCAGTCCGTCCCCGCGATAGCCGGTGATTCCCGCGACTCCCGACCAGTCGTCGTTCGTGGTGATGAGGCCCGTGTTGGTCCAGGCTTGCGAGAACGGGAGGGTCTGGGCCGTGTTGTCGGCGATCGTCGCGACCGCCGTGAATAGACTTGCCGCAAGGAATGCGCCGCGCAGAAGGGTGCGCTTCATAACCACCTCGTAAGTTTTGAATCTGCCGCTTCGGAAGCGGGAACTGTATCGAATCGAGGCTAGATTCCGCTCTTCTGTGCAATGACGAACAATCTTGGCGATCCCAGGCGGAAAGGCTCGCCCTCGACGGAGCCGTAAGTCTCGAAGCTGCCAAAGCCTGCGTCGGATAGGAGCCGCAGGATCTCGCTCGTCGAATAGATCCGGGTGAGCGCGCGCTTCTCTTCTACCCGGTCCCCGCGCGAGATCTTGTAGAGGTTCTCCATCGTGCCCGTCGTCGGGTCGTAGTGGTTCACCGAACTGAACCGGATGTCGCCGACAGTCATCTCGTAGCTCTCCCGGAAGGAGGGGAGGATCGACTCCGCGGCCTTGCAGTCGATGAAGAAGCGGCCGCCGGGAATGAGCGACGTCGATACCGCCACCAGGAAATCCGCGTTCCCCGCGTCGTCGAGGAAACCGAAGCTCGATCCCGCGCAGTAGGCAGCCTCGAACTCCTCCCGCCACGGAAGGTCGCGCATCTCTGCCCGCCGCCAGGCGACGTCGAGCCCGCGCGCCTTCGCTTGGGCTTGTCCCGCGTTCAGAAACTCTTCGGAGATGTCCACGCCGGTCATTCGGCAGCCCCGTTCGGCGAGCTCGAGGGCGAGCCGCCCGTCGCCGCAAGGGACGTCGAGCACCTGGTCTCCCGGCGAGATCGTGAGGCGCTTTACCAGAAAGTCGGTTTCGGCGCGGGTCATCTCCGGCGTCATCGCGGCCCGCCAGAAGTCGACGACGAGACCACTGAAAAAGTCGTTCCACCATTCGTCCTTCATTTCGACGTTCTCCTGTCCTTGCCACGTAAGGGCGTGGCGGTTTCCCGTGACGGTCGGTTGAGGAGAAGGGCAAGTCCGGCGCGTCCGTGCCCCGGAAAGCAGGGCCCGGTCGGCCTGAACTTGCTCTAGCGAAGAACGATCATAGGCAGCGCCAGTCTACTCCCGGCGGGTCCGTGCGGGTGGTAACCTCTTGTCCGACCGCACCCGAACATGAGGAGGCATTCGATGCGCAGGCTGTCGAGCCGGCACTTCTTCGTTCTCGCCCTGCCGCTGGCCGCGATCACCACGCCGCTCCCCGGACAGGACCTTCGGGTGAGCGCGGGGACGATCGAGGACCGGCGAACGACCGGGAAATTCTTCGGAGGCCTCGAGGTCGAGCTCAAGCTCACCGGCGACGATCTCGCCGACGCGAAGGCGTCGCGCGTGATCCTCAAGAAAGCGGTGGACGAAACGGGTCTGGACCTTCTCCCCGAGGAGAAGAAGGAGCCGGACTTCCAGACGTCCGGCAGCTCGGGACTGAAGGTGAGCCTCAAGAACCCGGCCCGTGGCGCGACCGCGCTCAAGGAGATTTCCGGAGAGGTGCAGCTCTTTACGCCCTCGCGGGATCCCGCCGCCACCGTCACCGTCGACCGGCTGCTCTCGCGCATGGACAAACCGATCTCGATGCCGGCGCTCAAGTCTCAGAAGATCGAGCTCGCGGTCGTCTCCCCGAAAGCTCACCGCGCGAACGCGGCGAAGCGGAACGCCGAGTTCGAAAAGGAGATGGCGAAGAACAAGGCGGAAATAGAGAAGGAGCTCGCGGGTGCCTCGCCCGAAGACGCGAAAGCGATGGAGGCGATCATGGGCCTCGCAAAAGCCTTCTCCGGAATGATGGACGAGGTCGGCGACAACGACCTCATCCTGAGCGTGAAGGACCCTGACGACCGGCTGATGGACGTCGAGGTGACGCGCGCCGACGGCGAGAGGATCAGCTCGAACGGCTCCATGTCGTCGGGTGAGCTCCGGGTCATGAACTTCTCCGAGAAACTGCCGGCGGACGCGAAGCTGAAGGTCTTCGTCAAAACGAAGAAGGCTCTCGTATCCACCCCTTTCACGCTCTCGAACGTCTCGCTGCCGTGAAGGAGTTCTCGATGAAGCTTGCCGTCACTCTCGCCGTCGTTCAGCTGATTGCCTTCGGCGGCACCGCTCTGCCCGCCCCCGTGGGCGGCGTGTCCGTGAGCGCGGGGGACATCACCGACCGGCGCCGCAACGACAACTTCTTCGGCGGCCTCGAGATCGAGCTGAAAATTGGCGGCGACGGCGCCGCGGACGTCCGAGGGGCGCGCGCACTCGTGAAGAAGGCCGAAGACGAAACTGGGCGCAACCTCCTGAAGGAGGGGAAAAAGACGCCGGATTTCGAGACGTCGATGAGTGACTCGGCCCCGTCCCTGAAGCTCGAGCTCCGAAACCCCGCCCGCAAAGCGAAGAAGGTCCGCGAGGTCTCGGGCCAGGTCGAGCTCTTCCTGCCCGCGCGCGACCCCGCCGCGGTCGCGCGCCTCGACGGGTTTCTCTCCCGGATGGACCGGCCCGCTGCGGTGCCGGCGCTGAAAGCGGCAAAGGCGGAGGTCACCGTCGTATCGCGAAAGACGTACGAGGCGGAGAAAAAGAAGGACGCCGAGCGACGTAAGAAAGAGTCCGAGTCGGCCGGCATCGGGGGCGCGATGGTGGAGGCGTTCAGCGGGCTCTTCGAGGGCCTCATGGGAGACATCGAAGAGAACGACGTCCTCTTGAAAGTGAACGACCCCGGCAAGAAAGTCTTCAACGTCGAGGTCTTCGACTCGAAGGGAACAAAGATCGACGGGGGCGGTTCGATGACCGTCGGGGGTTTCCGGATCCTCAAGTTTCCCGAGAAGCTTCCGGCCGACGCGAGCCTGCGCGTCTACCTTCTGACCCCGAAGTCGGTCGTGACGATGCCGTTCAACTTGAAGGACGTGGCGTTGCCGTAAGAATCCGGAATGCCATCCCGAGCGAAGCGAGGGATCTGGTTCCCGTCGAGATTCCGCGGTCCTTCGAACCTCGGAATGACAGCACCCACCGTCATCGCTCATATATCTCGGGAAATGTCATTTCCATCACCCGCTCGGGATGGGCGAGCTCCGTGAATCCGACCTTCCGGTAGAGCGGGTGCGCGTCGCGCGTCAGAAGCATCCAGCGGCGAAGGCCCTGGAGGGCGGGATGGGCGAGGATGGTCTCCATAAGCCACGCGGCGAGCCCACGGCCGCGGTGCGACTCGAGAACGAAGACGTCAGCGAGGTAGGCGAAAGTCGCCCGGTCGGTGATAACGCGCGCGAACCCGACCTGGCGCCCGTCCTCGTAGAGCCCGAAGCAGAGCGCGCCCTCGATCGAGCGGTCCACGATCTCGCGCGGGATTCCTTTCCCCCAATACGACGCTTCGAGGAACTCGTGGATCAACGGCCGATCGAGTCGGTCGGGGTCGGTCGAGATCGTGACACCTTCGCGACTCCACTCGGGTGATCCGTCTCGCGTCATGCTGGCCCCCTGGACATGCCGGAAAGCCTACTGAAACCTGCCCCGGGACGGGACTGGCCCGTTCCTTGAAAGCTGAAAGCTGACGGCTGATAGCTGACAGTTACTCATATGACTCTCTCCCTCAAACCGACGCACCTGAAGCGCTACAAGGACTTTGCCGTCCTGCTGATGAAGTACGGTCGCGGAGACCTCGCCAAAGGGCTCGGACTGGAAGGGGACCTGCCTCCGGCGCCCAAGGGGACGGAGCCGGCCGCGACGGCGAAGGCCGAGGAGCTCGCACGCGACCTCGAACGCCTCGGCCCGACGTTCGTCAAGCTCGGGCAGCTTCTTTCGACCCGGGCGGACCTCCTCCCGGTTCCCTATCTCGAAGCGCTCGCGAGGCTGCAGGACGACGTCGAGCCTTTCTCGTTTGCCGAGGTCGAGCAGATCGTCGGCGAGGAGCTCGGCGTCCGTATCTCCAAGGCGTTCGCCGACTTCGAGGCCACCCCGCTGGCCGCCGCTTCCCTCGGACAGGTCCATCGCGCAACGCTACGAGACGGCCGCGCCGTGGCCGTCAAGGTGCAACGGCCGGGCATCCGGGAGCAGATCGTCGAGGACCTCGAAGCGTTCACCGAAATCGCCGGCGTGCTCGACCGCCACTCCGACGCGGGGAAGCTGTACCAGTTCGAGAAGATGGTGGACGAGTTTCGGAAGTCGATTCTGCGCGAGATCGACTACCGGCAGGAAGCGCAGAACCTCGTCGCGCTGCGGAAGAACCTGGAGGAGTTTCCCCGGATCTTCGTTCCGGCGCCGATCGAGGACTACACGACCACGCGCGTTCTGACGATGGAGTTCGTCTTCGGACAGAAGATCACGTCGCTCTCCCCGCTCTCGCGGATGGAGTTCGACGGCAAGGAGCTCGCCGAGGAGCTCCACCGCGCCTACCTGAAGCAGATTCTGATCGACGGCTTCTTCCACGCCGACCCGCACCCGGGCAACGTCTTCCTGACGGAGGGCAAGGACCTCGCGCTCCTCGACCTCGGCATGGTCGGGCGCATCTCGCCGCAGATGCAGGAGGACCTGCTGAAGCTGCTCCTCGCGATCAGCGAAGGGCGCGGCGACGAGGCCGCCGACCGCGCGAGCGAGATCGGCGAGAAGCTCGAGACGTTCGACGAGGCCGAGTTCCGCCGGCAGGTCGGGGAGCTCGTCGGCGTCTACCAGAACACGACCGTCGAGCACATCCAGATCGGGAAGGTCGTGATGGAGGTGTCACGGGTCGCGGGGACGTCCGGCATCCGTCTCCCCCCCGAGCTCACCATGCTCGGCAAGACGCTCCTGCACCTGGACGAGATCGGCCGTGCGCTCGATCCGGAGTTCGACCCGAACGCGTCCGTGCGCCGCAACGCGGGGGAGCTTCTCCAGAAGAGGATGCGCAAGAGCGCTTCGCCGGCGAGCCTGTACGCGAGCCTCCTCGAGGCCAAAGACTTCATCGAGAAGCTCCCGGGCCGGGTGAACAAGGTTCTCGACATCCTCTCGAACAACGAACTCCGGCTGAACGTGGACGCGATCGACGAGGCCCTCCTGATTGACGGCCTGCACAAGATCGCGAACCGCATCGCCCTCGGCCTGATCCTTGCCGCGCTCATCGTTGGCGCCGCCGTCCTCATGCAGGTGCCCACCCGCTTCCAGCTCTTCGGCTATCCCGGCCTTGCGATCCTCCTCTTCCTCGCCGCAGCGCTCGGCGGTCTGGCGCTCGTCGTGTCGATCGTCGCGACCGACCACAAGCCGCGCAAGAAGCGGCTGAAATAGCCTTCAGCCCTCAGTCTCAGCTTTCCGCCGGGCATCCGGGGGGCTGATGCCGACGGCGGACGGCTGATAGCTGACAGCTTCCCATGCGCTAAAGTACGCGCACGAAAAGCCCAGGTATGGCGACCGCTCAGACGACGGAGACGAGACTCCACCCGATCGTCACTCTCGATTACCGCGTCCGCGTAATCGCGATGCTGGTGATGGGGCTGATTCCGCTTTTCCACTTCAACGGGCGGCCTCCTCTGCCCGACGAGGATCGGGGGCTCGCGAAGATCGAAGGCCTTCTCCAGAAGAGGAACCCGGCCTGAGCCCGGAGCCGTCGGGCGCCGGGGAGACGCTTTCGATCGAGCGGGAAGCTCGGGTGGAGAACGTCGCCGCGTTCCGAGACTTCATCGAAGAGGCGTGTCGACGGGTCGGCGCCGACGAGTCTGTCTGCTTCGAGCTGAAGCTTGTCGTGGACGAGGCCTGCAGCAACCTCGTTGTGCACGGCTACAAGGGAAGAGAGCCCGGTCCGATCGGGGTGTCCTTCTCCCGCGAGGGGGACGAGATCACCGTCACGATCACGGACCGGGCGCCGCCGTTCGACCCGAAAGACGCGCCGATACCGCTACTCGATGCTCCGGCGAGCGAGCGCCGGCCGGGCGGCCTCGGCTGGCACATGATCCGGGAGATCGTGGACCGAATGGACTACAAGGCGAACGCCCGAGACGGAAACCGGCTGACGCTCGTCAAGCGGTTCAAGCCGGCCTGATCATTTCGCTCTGGGCTGAAATAGGCTTCTCGCCATGAAGTTCCTCCTTCGACTACTCGCGACCGCCGCCGCACTCTGGATCGCGACGCAGATCGTGCCCGGGGTCACTCACACAGGGACGTGGACGTCCCTCCTTCTCGTCGCGATCGTCTTCGGGATCCTGAACGCGATCGTGCGCCCGCTGTTGAAGCTCCTGACGTGCCCTCTGATCCTCCTGACTCTGGGTCTCTTCACCTTCGTCATAAACGCGTTGATGCTCTGGCTGACGAGCGCAATCTCGCAATCCCTCGGTCTCGGGTTCCACGTCTCCGGCTTCGTCCCCGCGTTCCTCGGCGCGCTCGTCATCACCGTCGTGAGCGTGCTGGTCTCGGTCATCCTGCGCGACCGCGACTAGCTGGGACTAGCTGGGGTCAACGCTGAAAAGCTGAATTCGTAGCTGGGACTAGCTGGCGTCAACGCTGAAAGGACTAGCTGGGGTCAACGCTGAAAAGCTGAATTCGCGCCACAGCTGAATTCAGCCCTGACCCGAATTCAGGAGTTCAGCGTTGACCCTAGGTGGGCGATCGAGTTCGCGTAGTAGCGCAGCAGGGGGAGCTCGTCGGGGCGCGCGGTGTACAGGCCTTCTTTCTCGTCGACGAGGCGGCGAAGGGTCAGCATCCGCAGGCCGACGACGATCGCGTAGTCCTGGTCCTTCCGGGGGACGTAGACGTGAGCGCCCGGCGCGACGAGACCGCGGAGGAGCTCCAGGACCTCCGCTTTCAGCTCCAGCTCCGAGCGGGCGCGTTCCGGGTCACGCACGAAGACCGTCGCGACGAGGGGGACCGGCACGACCGGGATCACTTTGCCGATCGCGGTCATGAGCTCGCGTCCCAGCTCTTCGACCCGGGCGATCCGCGTCTCCTTGTCGAGTGCGTGGAAGTCGAGTCCCCGCTCCCGCGCGTACTCGCGAAGCGAGACGGGGGAGCCGAAGTCCACGCACGCGTACCCGAACCGGTGCCACTTGCTGCGTGCCATGAGCGACAGGTTCCGCAGGACGAACTTGATCGCGTTCGAGACGGACCGTCCGCCCTTCGGTCGCGGGTGCGCGGTGTCGAGCTCGACCAAGAAGCTTCGGTCCTCGAACACCCGGTCGTAGTTGATCCCCACCGGGATGAAAGCGATGTCGCGCCCCGCCGGGTCGAAGGAGCGGACCATGTAATCGAGGATGCCGAGCTTCGGCGCGCGCAGCGTCCCTTCGCGCGACAGCCCACCCTCGGGGAACACCGCCTGCGTGACGCCCGCCGCCGTCGCCATCGCGACGTACCGCTCGAGGACCTTCCGATAGAGCGGGTCCTTCGAGTTCCTTCGGACGAAGTAGGCCCCCATTGAGCGGATGAGCGCCTG
>JBKJVY010000100.1:0-3757 GCA_046717185.1 Thermoanaerobaculia bacterium | reverse complement strand
CCGGACTGCGAGATGTTGATGCAGGGGAAGATCCGGCGGTTGAAGAGGTCGCGGTCGAGCACGAGCTCCGTGTTCCCGGTGCCCTTGAACTCCTGGAAGATGATCTCGTCCATCCGGGAGCCGGTATCGACGAGGGCCGTCGCGATGATCGTGAGCGATCCGCCCCCCTCGGCGTTTCGCGCGGCCCCGAAGAACCGGCGGGGCTTCTCCATCGTGCGGGCGTCGATGCCGCCCGACATGATCTTGCCGCCCCCCTTCTGCATGTGGTTGTACGCGCGCGCCATTCGGGTGATCGAATCAAGGAAGATGATCACGTGTTTGCCGACCTCGATTAGCCGGCGGGCACGCTCCGCGACGATCTCCGCGACGGCGATGTGGTTCTCCGCCGAAAGGTCCGCCGACGACGCGACGACCTCGCCGCGCAATACGCTGCGGCGGAAGTCCGTGATCTCTTCCGGCCGCTCGTCGACGAGGAGAACGATCACGTGGACGTCGGGGGCGTTGACCCCGACGGCGTGAGCCATGCGCTTCAGTAACGTCGTCTTGCCCGCTTTTGGGGGGGCGACGATCAGGCACCGCTGGCCTCTTCCGATGGGCGCGAGAAGGTCCACGACGCGCCCGCACATCTCGTCCGGATCGGTTTCGAGCTTCAGCCAGGCGTTGGGGTCGATCGAGACGAGGTCGCCGAAGGCCGGCCGCTGCCGGAACTCCGCGGGAGAGAGCCCCTCGACCGTCTCGATTCGCCGGACGACCAGTCTCGTCCCGTCGGCCGCGAAGCCGCTCACGAGCGCGCCGGCTTCGAGCCCCTCTCGCGCGACGAGATCGCGGGGGACGATCGGATCTCGCGGGGTGGGAAGAAAGTTCGCGCCCGCGGAGACGAGGACGCCGGGAGCGCTCTCGCGCGGGGGCAGGTAGAGGACGCCTTCGACGGGCCTCTCCGGGCCGGCCGCGGCGGCTTCCTCGGCACGCTCCGGCGACCCGTTGGCCGGAGAGCCTCCCCCGGGCCGGCCCCCGCGGCGGCGGCGGCGGCGGCGACGACGGTGGGGACGGGGCTGGCCCTCTCCTCCCGGCGCGCGGTCTCCTGCGGGCGAGCCGCCCGCGGCTTCCGGCGCAGCGGAAAATGAGGCAGCGTTCCTAGGGGTCTCGGGATCTTCGGACATGAACTCCTGGGTTGCCGCCGCGCTGACACGAGTCCGGGCGGGAGAGGCTGATTCTAGCCCAAAACCCCGCCGGGAACCAAAAAAACGCGGAGGGCGACGCGGTCTCCGGAAACTCCGCGGGTTGCCTACCCCGCTCTCTCACTCGAAGAGAGACAGGACGCGGGTCCGGTCCGCGGGGGGCACGCCAGCCAATCGAAAGTTCTCCCGGGCGTGCTCGGGTGTGGAAACGCCGACGAGTGCCGTCGTCATTCCGGGCGCTGACCGGGAAAATTGAAGTGCCTGCTGCGCGCCGGGTTCGGCGTCCGGGAAGGCGGCCTCGACCGCTTCGGGCAGGTCGGCCGCGAGGCGCCCCTGGAGAAGCGAGGCGGATCCGAAGACCGCGAGGCCCTCCCTTTCCGCCGCCATCAGCGCCGACAGCCGCTCGTCCCCGAGCTCCTGCGAGCGGTAACCGACGGCCTGGGCCATGGCGAGGTTCACCGGGAGCTGGACCGCGGCGAAGTGATGACCCTCACCCGCCACCTCCTCGGCCACGCGACGGGCGTCGGCGAGCGAGATGTGCTCGGGGTGCTCCGGGGGCACGCGGAGGCCGTCCCAGGTCGCGAGCCCCCAGGAGCCGATGCGTCCGGAAGAGGCGGCCTCCTCGAGAGCCTCGATCGCCTTCACAAGCCGGACCCGGAAGGTCGGGCGGTCGACCGCCGTCGTCTGCGACTCGATGTTGTGCAGGTAGTAGAGGTCGATCGTTTCGAGACCGAGGTTCGCGCGGCTGCGGTCGATCTGGTCGCGCAGATAACCGGGTGCCATGCAGTGGCCGCCGGCGACGATCTCCGAGCGCGGAGCGATCCCCGCCTCGACGAAAGTTTCGAGGATGTAGCGGCGCGGCTCGCGCGGGTCGTCGGCGTCGTGGGGCAGATAACCCCCTTTCGTCGCCACGAAGGTCTCGTCGCGCCGTGCCGTCCCCTTCTCGAAAGCGTCCGCGAGCGCGCCGCCGATCGCCCGCTCGCTTTTCTGGCCCCGGTAGTTGATCGCCGAGTCGAAGACGTTGACGCCGGCGGAGAGGGCGATGCCGACGCTCTCTTCGTAGCCGGCGTCGGTCGCGGCGTCTTCCTTCCCGAGGTAGGTCCCGAGGCCGATCGAGGAGAGAAGGAGGCCGGCTGCCTGGCGGAAGTGGCCGGACGCGGCGCTCGACCGCGCGGCGAACCGCTTCGTTCCTTCGAGGGTGGCGCGACCGGGGATCACTCAGGGAAGCTATCAGCTATCAGCTATCAGCCATCAGCCATCACCTGTGCGACCCGAGGTTCGGCAACCGGCTAGACGTACCCCCGATTCAGGAACCCCAGGTTCGGATACCCCGCCCCGAGGATTGCCGTCGCATCCGCGCCGAGCCAGTCCTGCAGGACAGTGCCGTAGTAGGCGCGGAAGTCGTTTTCGATCCGGCGGTTGCCGTTCGCGTCGAGGCTCGAGAGGTTCGGCGGCGCCCCGTAAACGCCCGGCAGAACGGCGTCGCCGACGACGAAGTGGGCTCCGGCCGTGCCGTGGTCGGTCCCGCTCGAGCCGTTGTCCTGGGGGCGGCGCCCGAACTCGGACCACGTCATCATCAGCACGTCGTGGGACTTGGCGTGGGCGTCAAGGTCGTCGAAGAGCGCCTTGATCCCGTTCGAGACGGTCGTGAGCAGCGGATCGTGATCGACGTTCTGCGTCGCGTGGTTATCGAATCCGCCGAAGGTGATGTACAGAATTCGCGCTCCGACGTTCGCGTTGATGATCTGCGCGATCAGCAGAAGTCCGGCGCCGAGCGTCCCCGCGGGGTAAGCGCCGCCCGAGACGTACCCCGCTCCGACCGTCTGCAGGATGTTGGAGGAGCTGATGGCGTCCTCTCCCACCTGCGAGAGGTTGTCGGCCGCGTTCGGGACCTCGTATTCGGTTCCGTTCTGGGTCAGGAAGGTCCGGATCTGGTTATTGCGGTCGCCAGGATAGGACCCGTCGGTCTGGTACTGGTAGCTCGCCAGGTTGACGAACGAGGGGACGCCGACGTTGTCGGCGAGAAGCGTCCGCGGCAGCGACTGAGAGATCGCGGCGCAGGCGAGCGGGTTGCCGCTGCCCGCGATGTACCGATCCGCCCACCGGCCGAGCCAGCCGTTCCTCTGCGCGAGCTGGGGGTCCGCGGTGTGCCAGACGTCGCGGGCGGCGAAGTGCGAGAGGCTCGAGTTGGGATAGCCCACGTTCTCGACGACGGCGACGCGGTTGCGGTCCCACAGGCTCTTGACGCCGGTCATCACGGGGTTCAACCCGAGTCGGGCGTCGAGCGCGAGCACGGCGCTCGCCGGGATGGCTATCCGCGACCGCATCTGCGCGTAGAGACTGTCCGCGTAGGGCACCACCGTGTTCAGGTCATCGTTGCCGCCGGCCAGCTCGAGCACCACGAGCGTCCTCGCTTCAGCCGCCGCGCCGATCGACTCCTCGAAGGCGCGCACCCCCTTCACCGCCCAGCGCGGCACCATCGCCGACACCGTGACGAAGCCGGACGTGCGGAGCAGGAAGTCGCGTCTCGAGATGGGCATGGCGTCCTCTCTTCGGTCGTGCGCTACGCGAGGTGGAAG
>JBKJVY010000099.1:0-9648 GCA_046717185.1 Thermoanaerobaculia bacterium | reverse complement strand
GGGGATACGGGACCCTTCTCGAAGAGCGTCGCGGCCGCCTCGATTCCGCGGTGACGGGTGCGGCCGATGTTCGCGTACCGGAAAGTGGCGACGTCGAAGTCGATCTCGTCGTCGACCCCGGTCGTGTAGACGACGAGCTCGAAGGACGATCGGCCGCCGCGGCGGGAGACTCCCGCCTCGACCGTGTTCGCCCGCTGCGGCAGTAGCCGGGGGTTCGAGATCCGGAAAGTCCCGCCCGAGAAGTCGGGGAACGGCCGTGGGTCGAAGAGCTGGTCCAGGGTCGGTGTTTTGAAGGCGCGCGAGGCCTGCACGAAGAGAGACACGGGGGTCGCATCAAGGCGGCCGAGTTGCACGCTCGCTCCGGCGCGGGGCGACCAGGCTTCGTGGGAGGACGCGCCTCCCGCCTCGCGCCCGAAGTCGTCGCGGATCGCGTCGTAGCGCGCGCCCGCCGTCAGGCGCAGCCGCGCGTGCGGCTCCCACGATCCCGACAGGAAGAGGCCCAACCGGTCACGCCGCCCGGCCGCGGTGGCGACCTCTGGACCGCGGTCGCCGGAATCGTCGACGCTCCGGTAAATCGTGTCGAGTCGCTCACGCGCAAAGTCGAGCCCCCCGGCGAGCCGCGTTTCGCGGCCCGAGAGGAGGAACGTCCTTTCCGCGTCGAACGAGCCGCCGAGCGCGCCCGTCTCGACCGACCGGAAGATGCGGTCTCCGACGCCCGCGGCGACGAGGAGCGTCCGTGTCACGTCGGACCCCCGGGCGGAGGCGTGGAGCATCGCGCGGAACGGCACCGATCCCTCTCGACGGTACGTCACGGCGGCCCGTCCGCGCCGCGCGTCCTCCCGGTCGAACCGGAAGAGGGGATCGGAGCCGTCGCGGTCGCCCGCAAGCTCCTCCGCCGTTCGGGGTCCGGGCTCCTCCCGCTCGCGTTCCGAGCCGGAAAGCGACAGGGTCCACCGCCCCCGCGCGCCGGGAAGCTCGACCGAGGCGTCCGCGCCCCGCTCGTTGGATGCCGAGTGGTCGCGAAAGCCGGCGCTGCCGGAGACGGTCGCGGCCGCGCCGAGAACTGACCTGCCTGCGGGAAGGCGGGCGGTGACGTCGGCGCTCGCGGAGCCGAAGCTGCCGCCGGAGACGGAAAGCGATCCGCCCCGGGAACCGGCCGCCCCGCGGCGCGTGAAGACGTGGATCAACCCGCCGAGCGCCGTGTCTCCGTAGAGGGCCGACGCCGGGCCCCTCAGCGCCTCGACTCTCTCGATGTCCGCAACTCGGATTCGCCGCCAGTCGGCGAGCCCCGACTCCACGTCCCCGGCCGGGACTCCGTCGACGAGCAACTGGACGTACTCCGCTTCGCCCCCGCCGAAAAAGCCGCGAGCCGAGAGGATCGGCGCGCTCCCGGGACCGGCCGCAAAGTGGACGTGGAATCCGGGGAGGAAACGGAGAAGCTCCGCAAGGTTTTCCGCAGGAAGCCGCTCGATGTCTTCGCGCGTGAGAACGGAGACCGCCGCCGGAACGCTCTCGCGCGGCTCGGGCGACCGTTCGGCGGTCACGACCACGTCTTCCTTGACCGACGGGGGAGTGCTCGCCGACTGCTGAGGCTCTCGGACGGGGAGGAGTCCGAGGAGGAGCGCAGCGAGCAGGCCGATCGGCATCGTGGTGTCCGCGCGAAGTCAGTGCATGCGCGGCGCGAGTCTCCTCGGCCGGACCGGCTGCAACCGGGGTGCCACCCGGCGGGCCGGATTCCTAGTCGACGACCTCGACGTTCGGGTCCGCGCTCGTCGTTTTCCCATCCACCGTGACCGTCGCCGTGTAGGGGTAGAGGCCCCTTGGCTTGTCCGCCGCAGGCGGCTTCAAAGCGACGCAGAAACGGCCCTCGCAGATTGGGAGCTCCGGAAACGGATTGTCGGCAAATTCGATCTTGAGCGACCCCCCCCCTTCGAGCACCCAGACGACGATCTGGGTTCTCTTTCTCACCTTGATCGTCGCGGGATCGAAGTTCGCGTTGCTCTCGTCGCCCGAGCCACCGGGCGGCTTCACGGCAACGATCCGGACGTCCGCTTTCACACCCGACTCCTCGTACGGGCCAGGCGGGGCGGACTTGCAGCCGAAGAGGACGAGGACGGGGATCGACGCAAGAACGAGCTTCCAGGAAGACGGCTTCCGGCGGGAATCATGCGACATTGGATCTCCTCCTTTTTTCTCCAACCGTTCAGAGTTCAGAGTTCAGAGTTCAGGGTTCAGGGTTCAGGGTTCAGGGTCGGTCACGCCGCCGCCTTTCGAGACGAGGCAAGCGCCTCCTGAAAAGCCGGCAGCCTGCGCAGGTTCGCGAACTCGGGCTCTTTCTCGATCTGGGCGACGCCGAGCCCCGCCGCGACGCCCCGGCGGATCCATCCGATCGCGTCGGCGGAGCGACCTCCAAGATTCGCGACGATCGCGGCGTACAGGAGGTGGTCCGGATTCCGCGGCTCGATTTCCAGCGCCTTCTCGATGTGATCGCTCGCGGTCTTCGCGTCTCCGGTCTTCGCGAGACACACCGCAATCGTCGCGTGAGCGGCGGCATTGCGGGGATTCAGAAGGATCTCCCCCCGGGCGAGCTCTATGGCTTTCTCGTAGGCGGCAGCAGCGCGGGGCCGGCCCTCCGGTACCCAACGGTAGGCGTCGGCGAGGTTCGCCCAGTACAGGTACTTGCCGGGCGTAAGCTTCGCCGCCTCCTCAAAGGCGGCTGCCGCGGCGCGGTAGTTGCCGATGAAGTACTCAATCGTCCCGAGCGTCGTGTACGCGCCGTCGCTCGGCTGGATACGGAGCGAGCTCGCGTAGGCCTTCCGCGCGTCGGCGTATCGATCGATCTTGAAGTACGCCGCCCCCAGGTTGTTCCAGACGCGCGTGCTGTCCGGTCTGCGGCGGAGAGCTTCCTGGAACATCGCGATCGCCTCGGGGTAACGCCCCACACGGTAGTGGAAGGACCCGGTCTTGCTGTACGCGGCCCAGTAGTTCGGCTGGCGCGCGATCGCGCGCCGGTAGGTCGCTTCCGCGTCGGACATTCTCCCCGCCGAGGCATACGCGCCGCCCAGCGCGAGGAGGGCGTCGATCGATGAAGGCTGCTCGGCGAGCGCCCGCTCGAGCTCGACCGCGGCCTCGGCCGGCTTGCCCGTCAAGCTCAGAATCTGCCCGAGCGTCGTATGGACCTCGGGGTTCGCGTCGTCGAGCCGTCTCGCCGCTTCACAGGCGGCGATCGCCTTTTCCGCCGAAGCGGGATCGCGAGAGATCTCGAACTCGTGGAGGTGCGCCCGCCCGAGGGCGGCCAGGATGAGCGGCGAGCCGGGGCGCTCGCGGTCGAGCTCCGTCAGAATCCGGACCGCCGTCGCGATCGATTCCGGCACGTCGTAGCGGCGGAGCGCGCCGATCGCCTTCAGGTAGCTCTCCTGCGCGGCCGGGCTCTCGAGCGCCGCATCCGCGCGCTGGCCCGGCCCCGCCGGCTTCTTCGCGCCGAGCCACCCGAGAACGGTCTCCGCCAGCCGGTCCTGAGCCCCGAAGATGTCGGACGCTGACGCGGTGACTTCGTCTCCGTGGATCTGGACGCCATCGGGCGCCCGGAGCGAGCACGTGATGCGGACCCGGTTTCCGGCCCGCTGGATGGCGCCTCCGACGAAGAGGGTCGCGCCGGTCGTCCGCGCGACGTGCGTGAGGTCGTTCTCACCCGCTGAGAAATCGCTCGTCGTGCGGGGGGTCACGACCTGGAGGCCGGGCACCCGGGAGAGTCGCGCGCTCATCGTCTCGGCGAACGCGTCGCCGAGAAGCTGGCCGTCCGGCAGGCCACTCAGGTCCTTGAACGGAAGGACGGCGAGAAACCGGGTGGAGGGAGGGGGCGCCGCGGCGGGCGCGGGTCCCCGGGCGCGAAGAAGGAGGACGACCGCGAGAACCGCGGCGGCGCCGAGCGCGGCGAGGAAACCGCGGCGGCTCCGCCGGGGGATCTCGCGGACGGTCAACGCCGGCGCGGAAGCGGACCGCTCGCGTCGCTCCGCCAGCGTCTCCTCGATCTCGATCCGCGCGTCGCCGATGTCGCGCAGTCGGCGATTCGGGTCCTTCTGGAGGCAGCGAACGAGGAGCTCGCGAATGCGGGCGGGCGTGTCGGTCGGGAGCGCGTCCCACGCCGGCTCGCTCGTCACGATCGACGCGAGGACGTCCGTCGCGGTTTCTCCGGTAAACGTTCGCCGCCCGGTCAAAAGCTCGTAGAGGACGCATCCGAAGGCCCAGATGTCGGTGCGCTTGTCCACCGGCTTCCCGCGGGCCTGCTCCGGACTCATGAACTCGACGGTGCCGAGGATGACGCCGGGCTGCGTCCCTTCGATGACGAGAGTGGGTGAGAGTGACGAGCCCGGATCCGAACTGGTCTCTTTGACGTCGAACGCCTTCGCGAGGCCGAGGTCGAGTACCTTGACGCGCCCGTCCGGCGTCACCTTGATGTTGGCGGGCTTCAGGTCGCGGTGGATGATGCCCCGCTCGTGTGCCGCTTCGAGCGCTTCGGCGATCTGCCGCGCGATCCCGAGGGACTCTTCGAGCGGCAGCGACCTGAGCGACAGCTTCTCCGACAGCGTCTCCCCGGGCACGAGCTCCATCACAATGAACTTTTCGCCGTCGGCTTCCTCGAGTCCGTAGATCGCCGCGACCGCCGGGTGGTTCAGCGCCGCGAGCATCCGCGCCTCCCGCTCGAAACGGAGGACACGGGCCGGGTCGCGTGAGAACTCGTCGGGAAGAGCCTTGACGGCGACCTCGCGACCGAGGCGCGTGTCGTGGGCTCGATGCACCTCGCCCATTCCACCCGAACCGAGCCGGTCCAGAATCGAGTAGAAGCCGAGTTTTGAGCCCGGGGTAAGGGCCATCGAGTCGAAGGATTCTACCCCCTCACGAAGCAGCCCCCGCGCCGTTGCAAGCGCCCCGGCCGATAGAATCACCCGATGGCCAGACACCGGACGCTGCGCCGGCTTTCGGTATTCGCCTTTCTCGCGGCCGCTACCGTTGCGACCGGGGAGACGAACCCCTCGCTCTCCGACCTCATCAACCGATATGACGAGCTCGCCGTCGGCGGCGACTCCACCGCCGTTTCCAACCTGCGCCTCTCCGCGGGCCATCTCTCGGTCGTGCTCGCTTCCGGCCAGGCGGCCGCCGTGCGCGCCGGGAACGAGGTCGTCGGACTCTTCTTCCGGGGCAGGGGCTCCTTCGAGTACCAGTCCGTCGACCCGATCGAGTTTCCCGTGATGGCCCACAACCTCCGCAAGAGCTCGTCGATCCAGCCGACGAAGTCGGCGACGACCCTCGGGGTGAAGGACTCCTTCGACGAGGTGCTGTGGCTCACGTCCGGTCACCCCGTGCCCGCGCTCGACGGAGCCGCGGGCGGTTCGCTCGCCGACGCCTTCCGGGCGCACCGCGCCCGCTCCACGAGGACGAGGGGCTCACCGCTCTCCCACGCCTTTTCCCTCGCGCGGCGGGACGCGCCCGCGTCGCCACTCGTCGTTGCCACTCTCTTCGGCGGGAAGGAAGACTTTCTTTACCGGCTCGACTCGATCGAAACGAAGTCCGAAACGCTCGCCCTCCTGCGCAAGGCGGACCCGCGCGCCCCCGAGCCCAGGGGTTTCTGGCGCCTCGTCGTTTCCGACCAGCCCATCGGACGCGACCGCCGCGACCCGGTGACGCCACGCTTCGTGCTGACCGACGTCGACGTGTCCGTCGTCGCCTCGTCCGGACGGGACGTCCATCTGACGGTGACCGAGACGATCGTTCCCCAGGGGTCCGATCAGTCGGTCTTCCGCTTCGACCTGTACAGCACGGTCGCGAACCCGAGCGGCGCGGCGGGATGGGACATGCGGGTCTTCCGCGTCGAGAGCGTGAAGGACGAGGTGGGGAAGCCGCTCGCCTGGCACCATCAGAACGACGAGATCGTCGTCGGGTTCGATCGGCCCGTCCCTGCGGACAAGCCGGCGAAGGTCCGCTTCGAGATCGGGGGGGACTTCCTCGTGCGTCCGTCCGGGGACAACTACTGGCTTCTCGGTGTCGAGCCATGGTTTCCCCAGCCCGAGTTCGGCGGGCAGTACTACACGCTCAGGACGACGACGCGCGTCAAGAAGCCCTTCGTCCCGTTCGCTCCGGGCACGACGGTGAGCCGCCGGAGCGAGGGAGACGACAACGTCCTCGAGACGCGCCTCGACAAGCCGGTCCAGTTCGCGGTCGTGCTCGCGGGCAAATACGAGTTCGAGGAAGAGACGCGCAACGGCGTGACCATCCGGGTCGCGTCGTACGGGATGAAGAACAAGCGTGCGTTCAAGCAGCTGACCGACCTCGCGTTCGGAATCATCGAGTACTACGAGAAGTTTCTCGGCCCGTTTCCGTTCCCCGAATTCAACATCCTGGAGATCAACGCCTTCGGCTTCGGTCAGGCGCCGCCCGGCGTCATGTTCATCACGAAGGAGGCCTTCAACCCGCTCGGCGGATCGAGCGGTTTCGGTGAGATCAGCCTGAACCAGCTCTTCTCACAGGGTGCGAACGAACGGTTCGCTCACGAAATCGCCCACGAATACTGGGCGCACGTCGTGAAGATGCCGAACGAGGAGGAGCAATGGCTGACGGAGTCGTTTGCCGAGTACTGCGCGGCGCTGTTCCTGAAAGCTTTCAAGGGGCAGGCGACGTACAACAATCTCGTCGACCGGTGGAGGTCCCGGGCTTCGGAGGCAACGGCGGTCGCGCCGATTCCGCTCGGCAACCGCGTGTACCACAGCGACCCCTACACGCGGTTCATGCTCCGCACGGGCCTGATCTACGACAAGGGCGCATACCTGCTCGCATCGCTCCACAAGGAGCTCGGCGACCAGATGTTTCTTACGTTCCTGAAGTCGTACCAGAAGACGTTCCGATGGAAGTTCGGCTCGACCCGACACGTCGCGGGGCTTCTGCAGTTCCTCACGAAGAAGGACTACGCGCCGTTCTTCGAGGAGAACTACTGGGGGACCGGGATGCCGGCGAAGTGACCCGCGTCTCACGACGCGGGTCATCCCGAGGGCGTGAGGCCCGAGGGATCTCTTGAACTCGAGCTACCGCAGGCCCGGAGAGAACGTCGGGTCCTGCGAGATGTTGTCGATTACCGCGGCGAACGCGAAGACGTCCAGCTGCGGCGACTCGACCGAGAGCGTGAGCGCTTGGCCTTCCGGCATCGGCGAATCGGGGAAGAGGACCGCCAGGTTCCTCTGAACGTAGCCGCGCGGCGGAACCGAAACGACCGTTTCGCCGATCACCTCCCCGTCCGCGCGCCGCAGAGTGAGGGTGACGTTCGCGTCGAACGGCTCGGGGTTGAAGAGCCCGACGTTCGACCGGAAGCCGGCATCCTGGCGCAGGCCGAGAATGGATCCGCGCGAGAAGAAGCCTTCGTCGGACAGAGCGTCGACCTGCTGCCCCACGGTGCCCGCTCCGGCGCCCGAACGCGTCCAGATCCGCTCTGCGACGACGATCCGGTCGGAGTCGGCTCCCTCCACAGCGAGCGCGCCGTAGCTCTCGGAAAGACCGAAGAGAGTTCCCAGGGCGTCCTCGATGTGCCGCGTCTCGTGCGGCGCGAGCGTGAGGAGACGGGAGGGCGCCCGGTTGTTGTTCCGATCGTGCTCGAGGAAAGTCACCTCGACGGTCGCTGTCTCGTCCCCGACGTTCGCGATCGAGAGGTCGGTCGAGAAGAACGTGGAGCCGTAGCCGGTCACACGCGCGATCCCGGGAAGGTAGACCGAAGGCGCCGGCGTCGCGGCGGGGTAGAAGGTCGGGTCTCCAGAGAAGTTGTCCACGACCGCCGCGTAGGCGAAGGGCGCCGACGAACCGGCGAGAGGACGGATCTCCGCCGTGAGCCCGTGGCCGGCCGCGGCGGGGAAGAGGTCGCCGAGCGCGACCTGGGTCTGGCGTCCCGCGCCGAGGCCGATGACGGAGCTTTCCCCGAGCGGCTCGCCGTCGGACCCTCGAAGGATGATCTGGAAGCTCTCGAACTCGGTCGAGTCTTTGACCGCGCCGAGGTTCGTGCGAAACAGCTCGTTGCGGGCGAGACCCGTGACGAACCGCGAGGCGAGGGGATCTTCAAACGACGCGAAGCCTGCGGCGGCCTGCCCGAGAGTGCCCTCGCCCTCGAGGGTGTACGTGCGCGACGTCATCCGGAGCCCGGAGATCGGTCCGGTGGTCCAGTCGAGGCGCAACGCGCCGAGGGAATCCGCGAGGCCGAAGAGCTCGAGCACCGTGTCGGAGACGTTGCGGGTCTCGCGCGGGGCGAGGTCGAGCGTGACGGGGGCGGGAGAGCCGCCCTCCCGGGGCTGGAAGGAAAGCGTCGCGCTTGCCGGCGTGTCGCCCGGATTCTCGATCTGAACGTCGGTCAGGAAAATGCGTCCGTCCTGGCCCCGAACGTGGCCGGCCACCGGCACCGTCCGGGCGCCGCTCGTCGCGGAGCCGCCCGCGGCCTGGATTACGACGACCTTCTGGCGCCGGGTGCTTCGATCGCTCGAGTGTCGCGCCGTCAGAATCACCATGAACTTGCTCGACTGGGAGAAGACATGCGCCGGATTCTGGAGCGTCGAAGCGTTCGCGTCGCCGGTCTGCGGGTTCCCGAACGTCCACGACCAGGACGTCGGGCCGCCGGTCGACCTGTCGCTGAAGGAGACCGGCTCGCCCGGTCGCGGATTGGGCGGTGACCACGTGAAGTCCGCGAGAAGTGTTTCGCCCGTCGGAACCGCAATCGTGGGCGTCAGCGTCGGCGTCGCCGTCGCCGGCGGTTCCGGCGTGCGCGTCGGGGTCGGTGCCGTTGGAGTCGGAGTCGCCGTGGGCGGGACCGGCGCGGGTGTGGGAGTCACCGTGGGCTGTAGCACGGTCGGCGTGCGCGTCGGGGTCGGTGTCGCCGGAGTCGCCGTGGGCGGGACGGGCGCGGGTGTCGAAGTCGCCGTGGGCTGTACCACGGTCGGGGTGCGCGTCGGGGTCGGTGCCGCCGGAGTCGGAGTCGACGTGGGCGGGACCGGCGCGGGTGTTGGAGTCGTCGTGGGCTGCGGCACGGTCGGCGTCGATGTCGGGGTCCGAGTGGGCGTGCGCGTCGCGGTCGGAGGAACCGCCGTCGGCGTAGCCGTCGGAGGCGCCGCGGTCGGGGTCCTCGTGGGAGTCGGCGGAACGGCGGTCGGCGTCGGGGTAGGAGAGGCGCTCGACGCCGCGCAGGAGTTCAGTCCGTCGCCGTAGACCCAGCGAGCCGCGTCCGAGTCGTCCGAGCCGAGCGAGCTTCCGCGGGACTGAACGCTCGAACGCATCTGCGCGGAGTCTTCGTCTCCGCGACAGACGTCGTTCGGCGAGGCGCCCTGGTTGGAGTGGCCGAATCCGAGGGTATGGCCGAGCTCGTGCGTGATGGCCGCCCCGAACACGCCGGGCGAGAGGCACGTCGATGCCGTCGTCTGACGGATCTCGACGTGCGCCCAGTTGATCGATCCATACGTGTCGCCGCGCCAGGTGTGCGACCCATCCGTTCCCCCCGGTCCGCCGCAGCCCACGACGCCGCTTCCGCAGAACGCTCCAGTCGTCCCGCAGACCGTAACCGAGGCGAGGTCGATGAAGTTCGATCCGGAGGAGCCGAGGCCGCCGTCGCTGTAGTTGATCGTCGAG
>JBKJVY010000098.1:0-3001 GCA_046717185.1 Thermoanaerobaculia bacterium | reverse complement strand
AGGTACACCTGTGCTCTTGCGACGCTGGCTTCATCGGGTGCCGCAACGACTGTACTCCCTCGCTGCGGGGCGGGATTGAGCTCGGCCTGAGCCAGCGCGACGCGCGCCGACGCCGCCACCGCGGAGTTCGGCTCGTCCCGCACCACCCGTTCGAGGCTCGCCTTGGCGCTTCTCAGGTGGCTCGCTCAGTCGAGAAAGAGGAAGAGCCACTCCTTGTAGCGCATCACCTGCGGCTGGACGCGGCGGTCCGTCGTCGCGGTCGGGGCCTGGACATGCAGCACCAGGACGGGAGACTGCACGCGACCCTCCGGTCGATCGAAGGTGGCGCTCGTCAAGCCGCCCGACGGATAGTCGGCGCGCACCTCGTAGGTGCCCGGCTGCTGGAACGTCCAGCCGTCCGCGCCGAAGAAGACCTTGATTTCCTCGTGTCGGGTGTCGCCCGGCTTGAGGCGGTCGGCTTTGACGCCCCGCGCGTCGGCGAGCACGGCGGATCGGAACGCGCGGAAGTCCGTCTCGCCGGGCCTGCGGATCTCGACGTTCAGGAACTGGTAGCGCGGGTCGAGAAGCGGGAGCACGTAACGGTCCCGCGACCCGGTGTTGTGGACGCCGACCGTCAGCACGACCGGCTCGCCGACCACGTACGAGGTCTTGGGAGCCTCGAGTACCAGCCGAAGGTCGTCCGCGTCGATGGCGCTCACAGTCGACGCCTCGCGCGCCAGACCTTTGCGCGAGCCCGCTTCCCGGGCGACGCCGGCGGCGGCCGGGGAGTCGTCCACCACGGAGTAGGACTCCGCCGGATCGGACTGGTGCCGGGAGAGGTGGCCTCGGCCCACCGACCCGAAGGGAAGTCCCCCTTGTCCGGGCCAGACCTCGGTGACCTGATGCACCCTGAGGTGCTCGACGCTGCGCGGGCTGAGCGCCCACCGCACGGTGTCCGCCATGCTGTAACCCTCGACCGTCGCATCCTCACCGAACCTCGAGCCCTCCCAGTCGGCGTGGTGGAGGTTGAAGCAGTGCGCCAGCTCGTGCGCCGCCGTCAGCAGGAGCTCCGCGGGTGTGTTGTTCAAGTTCTCGTGCGGGCTCGCGAAGACGGCGAACCCTTCGCGGGGCAGCGAGTTCACGTCCTTGTCGTTGAAGTCGAACATGATCCCGAGCGTAGAGGGTTTCTCCTCGTCCGCCGTGACGACGAGCGCGTGGACCTTGCCGACGCCGGCGGGAGGGCGGACCGTGTCGAAGGCGGTCATCAGGCCGTGAAGGTCGGCCAGGCGTACCCGGTCGATGCGGGGCAGGTTCACCTCGTCCTGCTGCACCACGACTTCGACGCCCGAACCCTCGTAGATCGACTTCAGCGAGACCTCCCTCCCTCCGATCGTCAGGCTCGTCGGGATCTCCGGCGTCCCCTGCATCCGGTCGATCTCGACGATGACGCGCGACGTGCGGACCGAGGTCGGAGGAACGGCCTCGGCTGTGGCCGGCGCCGGCTTTTCCTCTTTTGCCCCGCAGCCCGTGCCGGCGACCGCCGACAGCGCGAAGGCGGCGAAGAGCGCCGTGCAGGCTCGAAAGACTCGGGTTTTCATGGCGGCCTCCTGTGTGGAACCGAGATTTACCGTTCCCGCGAAAGGTCGTCGACGAGGACGAGCTTATCGAGCTCGCCCGGCGTCGCGAAGTCGTCTTCGGCGGCGCGCTCCGCGGCGAGACGGAGGAGCCGGGCCCGCTGCTGCCGCGGCTCTCTCTCGGCGGCCTCGGCGCCGCGCGAGAGGTCGGCCCGGGAGGCCTCTCTCGTCCGTTCGGGCGAGGCGCCCGCCATCCCGGCCGCCGCCTCCACGAGCGCCTCCACGAGCCGTTCCCGACTCTCGGCAGTGAGCACGTGGCTCCAGACCTCTTCGCGCAATGTCCCCTCGTGGCCGAAGACGTCCCGGACGGCCGCCGTCGCGATGAGCCGATAGAGGTGAGAAGCCGGCGCCGCCGGAAAAATCACGCGAAGGCGGACGCCGCGGTCCCCGTCCGTCTCGAGGCTCACCTGGACCTGGCCGGGGACAGCCGGCCGGTTCACGACGACGGGAACGGAACGCCTCGTCGTCCGATCCGTCGCCGTGAAGCTCCTCTCGTAGTCCCGGCGGTCGGCGAGCCGGAAGAGGCTCTCGCCCCCGGCCATCCGACGAGCCGCGCCGCTTCGCAGGACCTCGTTCAGCTCGTCGCTGACGGAGGAGTCGTCCTCCGCCGCGACCTCGCCGTTGCGCACCGGCGCGTACTCGATCTGCGCCTCGATCGACCACGTGCGGGCCGTCCGGACGGTGAGGCCTGCGGGGAGCGCGCCGCGGGCCGCGGGTGACCGTGCGGCGGCGGTGCCCATCAGGCTCGGCCACGCGGACGGGTTGGCGGCTCCGAGCTGTGGTTTTTCGGCCGTGACGATCGGTGAGACGCCGAGACCGGGAAGGGTGACGGGCTCGCGCCGTTCCGACGGGAAGCCGAAGGTGATCGGGACGTCTCGGCCCGGCTGCATCGCCACGGCCGGCACGACGAGCGGCCTTCCGGGCGCCGGAGTCGGGACCGTGCGGTGCACTCCCGAGATCTCGGCGTCCACGATGACCGTGTCGCCGGGAGCCCGCCTCGCGTCGGGCGGGAACCGGGGCTCGAGGTCCACGACGAGCCGCGCCACGCCCGTCGAGTCGTCGCGGCGCGGCGACCGCGCTTCGACGCGCGGAGGAGGGACCCGGAACTGCGGAAGCGCGTCGTCGTTTGGACCGACCCGCACGACCGCGAAGCCTTCGTTCTCCCGGGCTCCGACTTTCAAAGCGACCTTCGCGTAGCCGCGCAGGCGCGTGTTGGCGGCGTCGCGGCAGACATCGAAGTCGACCGCGAGGCCGTCCCCGCCAGAGGGCTGCCGCTCGAGGAGACGCAGGACGGGCTTGCCCTGGTACTCGAGCAGGTTGTCGAAGTGAGTCGAGGGCTCGGTGACGACGTTGCCGCCCACCAGGTACACGAAGAGCGTGCGCTCGGG
>JBKJVY010000097.1:0-3609 GCA_046717185.1 Thermoanaerobaculia bacterium | reverse complement strand
CCCGCGCCGCGAGCCCGGCGTTCTCGTCGAGGAGGTTGGCGTGCAGGTAACGGAGGAAGTCCTCGGTCGTGATGCTCTTGAAAGCAAAGTGGTCGAAGTAGCCGCGCAGGAACCGGTCGAAGCGCTGTCTGCCGAATACCTCTTCGATCTGACGGAGGAAGAGAGCGCCTTTCTCGTAAGGCACGTCAGTGACGCCGTCGTCCGGGTCGCGGCCAGCCAGGTCAATGTGGAGGACCCTCTCTTTCTCGGGGAGCGTGGCCATTTCCTTCTCGAGGTCCTGAAGGCCGAGGACAGCCTCCATCTCGGCACGCCGAACGCCGTACACGCGCTCGAGGATCCGTCTCTCCAGGTAGACCGTGAAGCCTTCGTTCAGCCAGAAGTCCCGCCACGTCGCGTTCGTGACGAGGTTTCCGGCCCACGAGTGCGCGAGCTCGTGCGCGACGAGTGCAACGAGGCTCTTGTCTCCTGCGAGGATCGTCGGGGTTGCAAAGGTGAGGCGGGGGTTCTCCATTCCGCCGAACGGGAAGCTCGGGGGCAGGACGAGCACGTCGTACCGGTCCCAGCGGTATTTTCCGAAGAGCTCTTCCGCGGAGCGCAGCATCGACTCGACGTCCGAGAACTCCCGCGCCGCTCGCTCGACGACGGAAGGCTCGGCCCAGACTCCGGCCCGGGGAGAGACCGGCGCGAACGTGACGTCGCCGACCGCAAGCGCGATGAGATACGAGGGAATCGCCTGCGGCATCTCGAAGGAGTAGTCACCGTCGCGCGCGGCCGATGGGTCGTTGTTGGCGCTCATCACCGCGACGAGGTTCTTCGGCGTGCGCACTCGCGCGCGGTAGGTGATCCGGACCTGCGGCGAGTCCTGGAGGGGGATCCAGCTCCTCGCGTGAATTGCCTGGGACTGGGTGAACAGGAACGGGTCCTTCTTCCCGGCGGTCTGCGGCGGATCGAGCCATTGGAGACCCGACGCTTGCGGGCTCGTCGCGTACGCGATCCGGACGCGGGTGGCGTTCTCGGGGACGCTGATCGTAAGCGCCGCGCCGAAGATCTTGTCGGGGGGGCCGAGCGCGAAGGACGCGCCGGTCCACGCCGTCCCGTCGGGAGACGACTCGACTTTCTCGATCGAGAGGTCGCGCGTGTCGAGGACGAGCTGCGTCGCGCGCCCTCCGGCCGGGCGCTCGAGCGAGAGCACGGCCGTGCCGCGCAGGACCTTCCGGTCGAAGAGGACATCCCAGTCGAGGTCGACGTGGCGGACGCGAATCTCGGCCGGGTTCGAGTACGAGTGGACGTCCTTCGCGGGGGCGGCCGAACCGGCGGCCGCCGGCGTGGGAGCAGCCGCGGTCTTCGCCGCGGGGCGTTCGCCGCAGCCGGCCGCGGCGAGACACGTCAGCGCCACGGCCGCGAGCTTTTCTTTTCGCACAGGACTCCTTTCGGTATCGCGTCGCTCCCGGGCGCGATTATAGGTTCGCCGCGACCGCGGGCTCGCGTTCGCATCCCCCTCCTCGCCGTGTGCTATTTTCAAAACAGGCCCCATCGTCTAGAGGTTAGGACACGGCTCTTTCAAGGCCGCGGCACGGGTTCGAGTCCCGTTGGGGCCACCAACCTCGTTGCACTAAGAACACTCCTCCGGTCGCCGTGTCTCGGACACGGCTGGCGCTCTTTTGCAGGGGGCACTCGAGTGCCCCCCGATCCCCCCGCAGGCTGCGGCACGGGTTCGAGTCCCGTTGGGGCCACCAGCTCTCGCCCATCGACCTGGCATCGTTCCGCCCGCTCGCTGCTCCTTCCGAAGTGGCGACGGTTCGCGTTTTCCACAGCGCCGTGTACCTCCACCCCGTCCCCGAAGATGTGTGGGCAGCTGCGCATAGCTGCAGCAAATCCCTGTGACCGAGCACGCCTTCAGAAAGAACCATTCAGCGATGGGCTTGAAGGAGAGCACCTGCGCGAGTAATGCTTACAGGACCGATGACCGGTCCCGAATGAAACGGAACCGGATCGCAAGACGCAAGGAAGCGGCGCTCTTTACGGCGGATAGCTTGCCAGATTCCCAGCGGTAGAAAAGGATAGCGACTTCTTGACTTTCCGATCGAGTTGATCAGACGGGGTTAGGAGAACGAATGCACGAGAATCTCACCCGCGAGCAAGCTCTAACTCACGTTGGAAAAGGGTGGTCTGGCTTGGTTAACCGTGCCTACGACCTACTTGAAGGAGCAGACGCAAAGGTTCATGCCGTAAACGAAAAGTTTGGGGGACTTCGTATTCGTTTCGAAGGGCAGAGTGACGGCACAGATCTTGACTTGGAAATTCTCGAGCTCGAAAAGTTGTCAACCTCTATTTGTGAGAATTGCGGTGCTCCGGGCGAACAAGTCATTGAAAGCCGGATAGAAACCTTCAGCTCAGACTTCATGAAAACACTTTGCACAAACTGTCCAGGGGTGGAGAGATGACGGGGAGATAGGGTCAGCCTGATCTGCCGGGAGATGGCGCTTCCCGGTTGGGGCCACCAACCCATCCACTAGCTTCAAGCCGTCTGGAAGGTTCACAACCTCTCTGCGCGGCGCCCGCGGCGATAATTCCCGCCCGTGGATGCCGACCTCTCCTCCGCGCTCCAACGCCACTTCGGGCACAGCGTCTTCCGCCCGGGGCAGGAGGAGGTCGTCCGGGCGGCGCTCGCGGGGCGCGACGTGCTCGCCGTGATGCCGACCGGTTCGGGCAAGTCGATCGGCTATCAGCTTCCCGCTCTCCTCTTGCCCGGCACGACGCTCGTCGTGTCTCCCCTCATCGCGCTCATGAAGGACCAGGTCGACGAGCTCAATCGCCGCGGCATCGCCGCCGCCGCCATCCACTCCCTGATGCCGGCCGCCGAGCGCCAGCAGGTCATCGAGACCGCGCGGGAGGGGCGGTGGCGCCTCCTCTATGTTTCTCCCGAGCGGTTCTCGAACGCGCGATTCGCGGCGACTCTCGCGCGGGCGCCGCTCTCGCGCTTCGCCGTGGACGAGGCGCATTGCGTCTCGGAATGGGGTCACGACTTCCGTCCCGACTACCGCCGCCTCGCCGAGGCGGCCGCCCACTGTGTGCGCGCCGACGGCGGCGCGGGCCGACCGCCGATCCTGGCATTCACCGCTACCGCGACGCCCGAAGTGCGGGACGACATCGTGGATCTGCTCGCGCTCGAGAATCCGGAGGTTTTCGTCGCCGGGTTCGATCGGCCGAATCTCTTTCTCGACGTGCGGCGTGTCACGGGCGATCTCGAAAAGCAGGCGATTCTGGCAGAGCTCGTCGGGAGCCGGCGGGCCCTCGTCTATACGGCCACCCGAAAGAGCTCCGAGCGGGCGGCCAACGCTCTGCGGTCGGCGGGCCTTGCCGCCGAGGCCTATCACGCCGGCCTGGCCGATGCCGAGCGCCTGCGCGTCCAGAACGCCTTTGCGGCCGGCGCCGCGCGCATTGTTTGCGCGACCAACGCTTTTGGGATGGGCATCGACCGTCCGGACGTCGAAGCGGTCGTGCACTACGAGCTTCCCGGGTCGCTCGAGGCGTACTACCAGGAGATCGGGCGCGGCGGCCGCGACGGGCGTCTCGCCGACGCCGTCCTCCTCTGGAACTACGTGGACG
>JBKJVY010000096.1:0-3210 GCA_046717185.1 Thermoanaerobaculia bacterium | reverse complement strand
ACTCGATCGTGTCATCGCGGACGGAGTACTTCTTCCACGTCACGTTGAAGGCGGTGTTCGCGATCGCCTCGAGGGCCTTTTTCTGCTCGGGGGTCGACTTCTTGTCGAGCGTAATGACGACCCAGTTGGTCGGCATGCCGGGTCCCGGCTTGTGGTGCCACTCGCCGCCGAGGTCTCCCGACATCCAGAGGAGCTGATTCGAGAGGTCCACTTTGCCGTAGTGGCTGCCGGGGCGGAACTTGAACACGTTGTTGAACTGGCACATGTGCTCGTCGGCGGACTTGCTGAAGTAGCACGTGCAGAAGAGCGGGCAGGAGCATCCTTCGATGGTGTCGGCGGTGACCGAAAACGTTTTGGCTTTGTCCGCCGGCGTCGCCGCGATCACGAGGACGGCGACCGCGAGCACAGCGATGGATGAGAGATATTTCTTCATTCCTTCACTCCTTTCGGTGGTTGCTTCTCCGGCGCACGGAGCAGGGGGAGCGGGTCAATTTCGGTTCCATGGAAACTTCGGTTTTTTCGCCGCGCATTCTACACCCGGGCGAAACCGGTGGAAGCCTTCGGGTGTAGCCTTGGCAAGGTCCTTTTTTTTTAAGGGGAAATCATGGAAAAGCGGGCTTTTTCCCTCGGTCTGGCACTTTTCTTCGGCGCCACAACCCTCGCCGCCACCGGCCCCGACCCACGCGAGCGCAACTTCCGGCTGCTCGTGGACGGAGTCGAGATCGACGGCGTCGTCGGCTACCGCATCTCTTTCGCCCGCGTTCCGGTGGCGCGGTCGGACGGCCGGCGGCTCGACCGTGCGTATTCGCCCGATGAGCGCCGGCTCGTCGTCACCGTCATCGAGAAGGGCTTGAACCGCCTCCAGGGGTGGCTGAACGACGCGACCGACGACGGCGTCCCTGCAGGCAAGAGCGTCACGATCATCGCGCGCGACAATCGGGAAGAAGTGCTCGCGCGGTGGGAGCTGACGGGAGTGACGCCGGTGACCTTCTCGTCGGCCGCAGCGGGCAACGTCAACCAGGTCGACGCGACGGTCGAGTTCGCCTTCGACCGGATGAGGCTGGTGGAGGCGAGGGGGCGGTAGCGGCCGGTAGCGACCCAAATCGCGCGCCGGCCTCGAGGCCCAGGGACTTACCGCCCGATCAGACCGCGGGCAGCCTCGCGCGGATGACCCGGACGAATTCGAGCAGGTCGCCCAGGCGGTTCTGGAGGACGTCCTCGACGACGGCGAGATCGACGGTGTCGTACCCGTGAACGAGGACGTTTCGAAACCCCACCATGTTGCGAAGAGTGCCGGCCAGCGCCGGCGCAACCCATCCGCCTCGCTCGAGCAGGTCGAAGAGCTCCCGGTTTGCGCGAGGCTCTCCGAGTCTCTCATCGGAAACGACGTGGGAGGCGACGTCCAGGGCCGCCTGAATCGCGAGCTGAAGAGTATGTTCCACGAACCGCTGTTCCCGGATGTCCTGCCGGATCCGGCTCGGCATCGCGAGCGTGTTCAGCTCGCGTACGCAGGTCTCGATCTGCCCGAGCTTCTTCGCGATCAGCTCGGGATCGGTCATCAGGCCGGGCGTTCGAGCTTTCGGTAGCGGCGCAGAAAAGGCAGCAGATCGAAATACTCGTTCCGCGACTTGACCTCGAAAGCGATGCGAGCGGACCGGTTTCCCTCGAAGACGAGTCGGCCGTCGCGAAGGACGCGGTGGACCAGATCGGCCGGCGCGGCATTCAAGGCGATGACCTGCGAGGGCCGGCCGAGAATCCGTTCGAGGTCGCCCTCCTGAGTGAACACCGGCGAGTCAAGAGTGCTCGGCAGGCTCGTTGAGTAAAGGACCGCTACGTCGACGTCACTTGCCGGGCCCGCCGTAGCGCGGCCGAAACTTCCGAACAAATAAGCAGCAACGACCCCCTGCGGCTGCTTCGAGAAGTAATCCCGGAGCTGAGTCTCCACGGCCGAGCGGTCCACGCGCCCGAGTATAGCGGCGGGGTGCGAGGTCACAGACTCGGCAGTCGAGTTCGCCTCGACCGGATGAGGCTGGTGGAGGCGCGGGGGAGATAGGCACAAGCCCTGCAAACCCAGGAGTCGGTATGGTAAGCCATCCATATGGTAGTATGGCTATGAATGGTCAAGAAGACGTTTGTTCTCGACGAGGTAACGGCAGCGGAGCTGTCCAAATCCGCGGCTCGCCTGGCGAAACCGCAGAGCGAGGTCGTGCGCCTCGCCATCCGGGACTACGCCGACCGGATCGGGAGGCTGAGCGAGCCGGAGCGCCTTCGCCTGCTCGAAGTGTTTGACGAGCTTCTTCCGAGGATCCCTGCTCGCCCGGCGGCCGAAGTCGATCGGGAGCTGCGCGCCGTGAGAGCAACGCGGCGGCGCGGGGGACGGCGGCTCGGCAGGCTAACCCGTTGATCCTTCTCGACACGTCCGTCCTGATCGATGCGCTCACAGGTCCCCGTCGCTCGGCGCGCCGCTTGCGCATGGTCATCGAGAGTGGCGAGCGGATTCTGCTCTCGACGCTCGTTCTCTACGAGTGGCTGAGAGGACCGCGCCGTGAGGAAGAGATCACGGCTCAGGAGGCCCTGTTTCCGGGCGCCTCCGCGGTCGCGTTTGGACAAGAAGAAGCTTCTCTGGCGGCCCGGCTCTATCGGACCGTGCGAAGTCCCCGCGGCCGCGAGATCGACCTGGCCATCGCGGCTTGCGCGCTGACGCAACGTGCAGCCCTCTGGACGCTCAACCCCCGCGACTTTTCAGACGTCCCGCACCTGCGGCTTCTCGAAGCGGGCCTCCACAAATGAGCCCGTAACCCGTCGCGGGCGATCGGCCTCGTTCTCGAAACGCTTCAGACGCCCGGCGTCGACGGACGGCGCAATCGGCATGATCGCGACGTGCCGCGGAAGGCGCCGCCCGCCGTACTTGGCCATCCTTCCGAGCCCCGTCAAGGTTTTCACGGCCAAAAACGAGGAATCCCCCGGGCTTTCCCGACGACTTCGATGCCCGGCCGGCCCTAGCGTGCCGCACGGGAGGTCAGCCATGAACACGCGATGGCTCGTTTGGTCGATGGTGTCTCTGAGTATTTTGGGCGGCGGTGGTTGCACCGATGCCGGTGCGCCGACAGATCCCGGCGGTGGGGTCAACCTGCAGGGCGCGTGGACGGGAACGATCACGCATTACGACCCGGTGTGTGCGCGCGAAGGCGTCGCGGTCGCTCTTTCGCA
>JBKJVY010000095.1:0-9177 GCA_046717185.1 Thermoanaerobaculia bacterium | reverse complement strand
GGGGGGGACCAACTCGCCCCCCCGCGGGGCGGGCGGGCCCACACCCCCCGCCCCCCGCCGGGGGGGAGGCATCTCTTGAACGACCAGATCCCTCGGCCCTCCGGGCCTCGGGATGACAGGGGAAGAGGCCTCGGGATGACGGGGGAAGAGTGAGAGGCCTCGGGATGACAGGGGAGTGAGAGACGTCCGCCTGGCCGTCGTCGGTGTCGGTCATCTCGGTCGGCACCACGCGCGGGTCGCGGCCTCGCTCGCTGGTGTGCGGGTCGTTGGCATTCACGACCACCACCCCGGCCGGGCCGAGGAGATCTCACGGGAGTTCTCGCTTCCGGTGCTTGCCGGCCTCGCCGCCGTTGCCAGCGTGGCGGAGGCGGTCGTCGTCGCGACTCCGACCGCGACCCACGCCGAGGTGGCGGGCTTCTTTCTCGACCGGGGCCTCCACGTGCTCGTCGAAAAGCCGATCGCGTCGACCCTGACCGAGGCGGACGACCTCGTTGCCAGGGCGCGTCGCACCGGCTGCGTCCTGCAGGTCGGCCACGTTGAGCGCTACAACCCCGCCATCGAAGCGGCGCTGGAGCTCGTCAGGAATCCTCGCTTCATCGAGGTCCATCGGCTCGGCGTGTTTACCGCGCGCAGCCTCGACGTCGACGTCGTTCTCGACCTCATGATCCACGACCTGCAGATCGTTTCGGCGCTCGTCGGCCGGCCCCCGGCGGAGATCCGGGCGGCCGGCGTGCCGGTTCTCACCGATAAGCTCGATATCGCGAACGCGCGGATTGCCTTCGAGGGCGGTTGCGTCGCGAACCTGACGGCCTCCCGCGTATCCGCCGAAAAGGTCCGGAAGTTGCTCGTGTTTGCGCCGTCCCTCTACGTCTCCGTGGACATGCAGGCGCAGAGCGTCTCGGCGGTCCGGCTCGCCCGCGAGACTGGACGGACGGAGCTCGCTCCCGTGTCGGTCCCGGTCTCCCGGGAGGAGCCGCTGTCGCGCGAGCTGGCCGACTTCCGGAGGGCCGTCGCCGAGGGAAGCCGCCCCCTCGTCAGCGGCGAGGATGGGAGAGACGCGCTCGCGCTGGCCGAGGAGGTCGTCCGGGCAGTCGGCGAGCACCGTATGAGCCTCGAAGAGGCCCCGGTCTGACCGCGCGCGTCGGTCTGGTCGGCGGAAGCGGCGTTTACAACCTCTCCGCGATCGAAGGGGTGTCCGAGGAGCACGTCGAGACCCCATTCGGTCCGCCGTCCGACTCCTTCTTCACGGGAACCCTCGCGGGCGTCCCCGTCGCCTTCCTTTCGAGGCACGGCCGGGGGCACCGACTCTCCCCCACGGAAATCAACTATCGGGGGAACGTCTGGGCATTCAAGGCGCTCGGCTGCGACGCGCTACTCTCCGCCTCTGCCGTCGGCAGCCTGAAAGAGGAACACGCTCCCCGCCGGGCGCTCATCCCGGACCAGTTCATCGACCGGACCCGCCATCGGCCCGACACCTTCTTCGGCGACGGCCTCGTCGCGCACGTTTCGTTCGCCGAACCGGTCTGTCCGGCGCTCGTCGGAGTTCTCGCGGACGCCGCCGATGCGGCCGGGCTTGCGGCCACGCGGGGCGGAACGTACGTGTGCATGGAGGGGCCGCAATTCTCGACCCGCGCCGAGTCGCGCCTCTACCGATCCTGGGGTGCCGACGTCATCGGCATGACGAACCTGACGGAAGCGAAGCTCGCTCGAGAGGCGGAGCTCTGCTACGCGACGCTTGCCCTCGTCACCGACTACGACGCATGGCGCGACTCAGAGGAGGGCGTCTCCGTCGAGACCGTGATCGCGGTCCTCGGCGAAAATGCCGCCGCCGCTCGCCGCACCATGCGCGAAGCGGTCGTCCGCGTCGCGCCGGACCGTGAATGCGGGTGCCGGCGGGCACTTCAGAACGCGATCCTGACCGACCGGGCGGCCGTGACCGAAGAGGCGAAGGGCCGGCTCCGACCGATCGTCGGCAAATACCTCGAGCCTTGAGGGGCCCGGCGTGACTCCGAGCCCTTCGAGCCGACTGTCTCTGCCGGAATCGGGGAGCATCGTCGTGACGGGCTCCGTCGCGTTCGACTACCTGATGCGCTTTCCGGGCCGCTTCGTCGAACACCTGATCGCCGACCAGATGGACCGTCTCTCCGTCTCGTTCCTCGTCGACGACATGCGGCGCGTCCCGGGAGGCTGCGCGCCGAACATCGCTTACGGCCTGGCGCTCCTGGGCGAGCGGCCTCTCCTCGTCGCCACCGCCGGGCGCGACGCATCGGAGTATCGGGCATGGCTCGCGCGGCAGGGCGTGGACGTCTCGGGCCTCGTGCTCCACGACGACGTCTTCACGGCGTCGTTCTTCGTATCGACCGACCGGGACCAGAACCAGCTCGCCTCCTTCTACACGGGAGCGATGGCCCGGGCGCGGAACCTCTCCCTGCGTGACGCCGTCGCTGGGGACGCGGCGCTCGTCGTCATTGCGCCGAACGATCCGGACGCGATGGCTCGCTACGCCTCGGAGTGCCGCGATCGTGCCATCCCGTTCCTCTACGACCCGAGCCAGCAGGTCGCCCGGCTTACGGGGGAAGACCTCCGGACCGGTCTCGAGGGAGCGTTTCTCGTGATCGTCAACGAGTACGAGTTCGGCATCCTTCGGCAGAAGACGGAACTTTCGCGGGAGGCTCTCGAAGCGCTGGTGCCGGTGCTCGTCGTGACACAGGGCGCCGACGGTTCTACGATCTCGGTCGCCGGTCCGCGGGGCCGGGAGATTCACGCGGTCCCCGCGGCGCTTCTCGAACGTCCCGCGATCGACCCGACGGGAGTCGGCGACGCCTACCGCGCCGGTCTCGTTCGGGGAATTCGCGTCGGGGCGCCGTGGGAGGTCGCTGGCCGTATCGGGAGCGTCGCGGCGTCCGTCGTCCTCGAATCTCTCGGCCCGCAGCCCGATCGCTACGAAGCGGACGATTTCATCGCGCGATACGAGCGGAGCTTCGGTCCCGAGCCCCGGCTCGCCCGAATGTTTGCGGGCGACGGCGCGCGTCCCGCGAATAATCCGGGCTAGAATCCCATCTCTCTCGAAAGGGATCGATCCTTGAGCAATCGAGCTGTGCGTCGCGTCGTCTCCGTCTTCACGCCCCGTGAGCGTTCGGGAAGCCACGACGCTAAGGGACTGAAGATCGCGGTGCTCTGCGCCCGCTGGAATCCGACCGTCACCGACGCGCTGCTCGCTTCCGCGCTCGAGTCGCTTGCCTCGCACGGCGCGCAGGAGGAGGACGCCTTCGTCGTCCGGGTTCCGGGCGCGTTCGAGCTGCCCGCCGCGGCGCGCGAAGTGATCGAGACCGAGTCGCCGAACGCGATCGTCGCGCTCGGCGCTATCGTTCGGGGCGAGACGACCCACCACGACGTGCTCGCCCACGCAGTCGCGGGCGCCCTCGCGCTCCTCTCCGCGGAGACGGGGATTCCGATCGGCTTCGGCCTGCTCACCTGCGACACGATGGAGCAGGCGAGGAGCCGCGTGGCGAAGGGGGCAGAGGCGGCCGAGGCCGCGATCGAAATGGCGAACTTGCGCCGCCAGCCCCGGAGCAAGTGACGTGGGCGTCCGGCGGAAGGCGCGCGAGCTCGCCCTTCAAATGCTCTTCGAGCACGATGTGGCGGGGACGACGCCCGCGGACATGTTCCAGCGTTCCGAGGACCTGCAGAACGCCTCCGAGGGGCTCTCCGACTTTACGAAACGGCTCGTCTCCGGAACCCTCGAGCACCGCGACGCACTCGACGCCCTCATCTCGCGCCAGGCCGAGCACTGGCGTCTGATGCGCATGCCGATCGTGGACCGCAACATCCTCCGAATGGCGCTCTTTGAGCTCCTCCACGAGCCGGAGACGCCCCGACCGGTCGTGATCGACGAGGCTCTCGAGATCGCGAAGCGTTTCTCGACCCCCCGGTCCTCGCAGTTCATCAACGGAATCCTCGACGGAGTCCTGAAGTCGGGACGAGCCGGCCTCGCCGAATCGTGAGCCGCGTTCTTGCCGGTTTCCTGGCGGCGATGGTCGCCGCCGCCGGCGTCGGCGAGCAGGCCGCGCGATATCGCGGGGAAGGGGAGGCGATCCGCCTCTTCGACCAGTACGACAACGACGGATACTCGCTCGCGGTTCTGCCGGCTCGAAGCGGGGCGGTCGAGCTCATCGTCACCGTCAGCGACCGACCGCTCGAGAGCCGCGCGCTCTACCCGACCGGCCTGGCGAGAGACCCGGCGTTGACTGCGGCGCCGGCCCGCGACGCGTTCGTCGATCGGCTCATCCGCGGGGCGACGACTCAGGGCGCGGCGGTCGAGCGCCTCCTTGCGGGCCTCGCATCGCACGTCCGGTATGACCCGGACCGGGTCCGGAGCCAGGATCCGGCTGCGGTGTTCCGGGAGAAGCGCGCCAACTGCGTGGGCCTTTCCGAGCTCGCCGTTGACCTCCTCCGCCGCGCCGCCATTCGCGCGCGCACGGTGCAGGGAGTCCTCAAGGCCGAGCCGGGAACTCCCTCCTACGACCCGGCTGTCGGCGGGGCGTACCACCGCTGGATCGAGATCCACTACCCCGACCGCGGCTTCGTCTTCTCCGATCCGAGCGCTTCGATCAACGGCGTCGATGCCCGGTATCTCCCATTCGGGAAACGCGCCTACGTGAGGCCCCGGAACCTGCGGCTCAGTTCGATCTCGCTCTCCGGAACCCTCGCCTATGAGGGCGTGCGAGCAGGCGACGTCCAACTTCTCCGACGCCGCATCTCGCACACTGATTAGCTGGCAGCTGAGAGCTGACAGCCCCCTTGCTATATTGCCTGCGATGACCGAGCGCTACGATGCCGCCGAGCTCGAGCGAAAGTGGCAGCGCCGCTGGGAGGGAGAGCGTGTCGCCGAGGTCGACACGGCGCGCCCGGGCAACGAGTTCTACATGCTGAACATGTACCCGTACCCTTCCGCGAGCCGGCTGCACGTGGGGCATGGGCGCAACTACATCCTCGGGGACGCCCTATACCGCCGGGAGCGGATGGCGGGGCGCCGGGTGTTGAACCCGATGGGCTGGGATGCCTTCGGCCTTCCGGCGGAGAACGCCGCCATTCAGAGCGGCGTTCACCCGCGCGAGTACACGCTCGCAAACATCGTCCGGATGAAGGAGCAGCTGCGGTCGCTCGGCTGCCTCTACGATTGGTCGAAGGAACTCGCCTCCTTCGAGCCCTCTTACTACCGATGGAACCAGTGGCTCTTCCTCCGGATGTGGGAGCGGGGACTCGCTTACCGCAAGACCGCGCCGGTCAACTGGTGCCCGGGATGCCGGACCGTGCTCGCGAACGAGCAGGTCACGAACGGCCGCTGCGAGCGGTCCGACGACACCGTCGAGGTGCGGAATCTCACCCAGTGGTTTTTCCGCGTCACCGATTACGCGGAGCGGCTCCTGGCGGGCCTGGATGCGCTGCCCCAGTGGCCGGAGCGCGTCAAGACGATGCAGCGAAACTGGATCGGGAGGTCGGAAGGGGCCGAGATCTTTTTCCGCGTCGACGCGCTCGCCGACCCGATCGCCGTGTTCACGACGCGTCCGGACACGCTTTTCGGTGCTACGTTTCTCGCGATCGCGCCGGAGCATCCGGCGGTTCCGACACTGTCGGAACGCTCGGGCGACCGTGCTGCGCTGGACGACTTCGTCGAAAGAGTACGCCGCGAGTCGCGCCTCGACCGGGAGGCGGAGGGGGGCGTCAAGGAGGGTTTCGACACCGGGTTCGTCGCCCTGAACCCGGCGACCGGGGAGCGGATCCCCGTGTGGCTCGCGAACTTCGTCCTCCCGGAATACGGCACCGGCGCGATCATGGGTGTTCCCGCGCACGACCAGCGCGACTTCGACTTCGCGAAGCGCTACGGGCTTCCGATCCGGCCGGTCTACCGGACCGAGGCGGAGGAGCTCGACCCCGAGTCGATGACGGGGGCCGTCCCGCACGTCGGATACCTCTGCAACTCCGGCGACTGGAACGGCGTCCCGTGCGGCCCGGAGGCGATCCGGCGCGCGGTCGAGTGGATCGAGGAGAAGGGGATCGGCAAGGGAAAAGTGGGGTACCGGCTGCGGGACTGGCTGATCTCCCGGCAGCGCTACTGGGGGACGCCCATTCCGGCGGTTCACTGCCCGCGTTGCGGAGTGGTGCCCGTTCCCGACTCCGAGCTCCCGGTTCTTCTGCCCGAGGACGTCGAGTTCCGCGGGGCGGAGGGCAATCCTCTCGAGAAGTCGCGCGCGTTCGTCGAGACCCCGTGTCCCTCGTGCGGGGGAGAGGCCCGACGCGAAACCGACACCATGGACACGTTCGTCGACTCGTCCTGGTATTACCTGCGGTTTCTGAACCCGCGAGACGACCGGCGCATGGTGGACCCCGATCGCGCCGCTCGGTGGATGCCGGTGGCTCAGTACGTGGGCGGGATCGAGCACGCGATCCTCCACCTCCTCTACGCGCGCTTCGTTTGCCGCGTTTTGAAGGACCTGGAGCTCGTGAATCTGGACGAGCCCTTCGAGCGCCTCTTCAACCAGGGGATGATCACGCGGCTGAATCCGGCGACCGGAAAAATCGAGAAAATGTCCAAGTCGCGCGGGAACACGGTGTCGCCCGACGATCTCATCGAGAAATTCGGCGCGGACACCGTCCGCCTCTACACACTCTTCATCGGGCCGCCCGAGAAAGAGTCCGAGTGGTCCGAAGATGGCGTCGCGGGCGCCTTCCGGTTCCTGAGCCGGGTCCACGATCTTTGCACGCGCGCCCGCGACCTCGTCCCGGACGCCGCGGGAGAGCGCCGGCCCGCCGACACGCCCCTGACGCGGTTCGAGCACCGAACGATACGCCGGGTGACCGAGGACGCCGCGCGTTTCCACTTTCACACGGCGATCGCCGCTCTCATGGAGTTCCAGCGGGAGATCTCGGACGCACTCGACTCCGGCTCGGAGCGGCCCGCGAACGTGGTCGGGGCCGCGAAGACGCTGTTGAAGCTCCTGCACCCGATCGCGCCGCACGTGACCGAGGAGTGGTGGGAGCGGCTGGGCGAGGAACCGTTCCTCCTCGATGCGGCGTGGCCGGAGTTCGACCCGAAGCTCGCGACGAGCCAGCGGGTCACGCTCGTCGTGCAGGTGAACGGAAAGGTGCGCGGCCGACTGGACGTCGAACGGGGCGAGGGGGAGGAGGGCGCCCTGGCCCTCGCGCGCCAGGACGAGAAGATCCGACCCTGGGTCGAGGGGAAGGAGATCGCTCGAGCCGTCTTCGTGCCCGATCGGCTGCTCAACCTGGTCGTCAATTGATTCGGCGCTTGCAGCCGCTCGCGGCGTCGCTGTCCCTCGCGCTTACCCTCTCCGGCTGCGGTTATTCACTCGTGGGCCGGGGTTCGACGCTCCCCGCGGAAGTGCGGGTGATTCGCTTCGAGACGCTCGCGAACGAAACGCCCCGGGTCGCGGTCGAGCAGCGGGTCTCGCGCGAGATCGCGCGGGAGCTCGCCACGCGCGGGCGGTTCGAGGTCCGGGCGGACTCCCGCGATGCGGACGCGGAGCTCTACGGAGCGGTCACACAGTTCGACCTCTATCCCGTCGCCTTCGACGAACAGGGCAGGGCGCGGGAGTATCAGGTCGCGGTCACCGTGCGAGTCACGTTCCGGACCGTGCCGGACGAAAAGGTGCTCTGGGAAAACCTGGCCTACACGTTTCGCGACAACTACTCGCTGCCACTCGGTGCGGCGTCTTACGCGGACCGGGAGAACGAGGCGATCGACCGGGTGGCCGAACGGTTCGCGGCCAGCCTCGTCTCGAGCGTGCTGGAGGGGTTTTAAGCCTTCGCGGCCGCCTTCGCGAGCCGCGACTTATAGCGCGCGGCCGCGTTGGCGTGAATGACGCCCTTCTTCCGGGCGCGATCGATCTCCGAGTAGGTGGCGGAGAGGCTCTCGGGTTTTCCGGCCCCCTCGGCTCGCTGCTTCTTGACCGCGGTGCGAAGCCGCGAACGGACGCTCTTGTTGCGCGCCTGCCTGCCGACGTTCTGGCGAACGCGCTTCTTCGCGGATTTGATGTTGGCCATAGTTGACTGAGTTTCTCCTGTCCTGGAAATAGGGAGGGATCTGACCCCTTCGGGATCAGACCCCGAGCGATCCCTAGCTCGCCTCGACCCCGATCGACTTCAGACGCGCGCGGGCGAGCCGGGCCTCTTCGGAAGACGGATGTTCGTGAATCACGTACTGCAGCTGGACGACCGCCTCGGCCTTCTGCCCGAGCTCCAGGAGGGCGTAGCCCTTCTTCAGGAGCGCCGCCGGAGCCTTGTCGCTCTTCGGCCAATCCTTGAGCAGCCGGTCGAAGTCGATGACCGCCTCGCGGTACTTCTTCTGCGCGTAATGCGACTCCCCGATCCAGTACTGGCCGTTGTCGGAGAGGTCGGTGTTGGGGTACGCCTCGAGGTATTCCTGGAAGCCCTGGATCGCGAGCGCGTATCGCGCCTTGGTGTAGTCGGCGTAGGCGGTGTCGTACAGCTCGGAGGGGCCGGCCGCGGGCCGCACGACGGCCTCGGCGGGGGTCGTGGCGCGCGGGTTAGTGGCGGGCTCGCCCACGCGCGAAGACCCCGGGTTCGTGGAGGGAGACGTCGAGGGGGGCGCGCCGCCTGCCGGCGGAACCGAGGAGGTCCCGCCACGCATCCGGAGCAGGTCTCCTTGCGTCTCCGCGATCTGCTGGGACAGCTGCGAAAGGCGGCGGTTGGTGTCCTCGAGCTTCCCCTGGAGCCGCTCGATCTCGCTCGAAAGCTCCTCGAGCTTGACGCCGGTGTCGGCGTTCGACTTGAGGAGCTGTTGGGTCTGTTCGGAAACGTTCGCGTTCAACCTCGCGACCTCTTCCTTGCTCGACGACTTGCGCTCCAGAGCCTGGATCTGGGTCTCGATGTCGTTCATCTGCCGGTGCAGCCCCTCGATGTCCTCGGAGGAGACGCAGCCCACGGCGCCGAGAACGGCGGCCGCGAGCACGGCGAGAGCAGGAATCAGGCGGCGCGACAGCACGCTTACTTCTCGGTGATGACGAAGTGTCCGCGCCGGTTCTGTTGCCAGCAGTCCTCGGTCGAATCCGCGCAGAAGGGCCGCTCCTTGCCGTACGAGACGGTGCGGACCCGGCCTCCCGAGACGCCGAGCGACTCCAGGTAGTTGCGCGCGGC
>JBKJVY010000094.1:0-3024 GCA_046717185.1 Thermoanaerobaculia bacterium | reverse complement strand
CTTGGCGCACAGCCGCTGGAACTCACCGCCGTCGCCCGGCACCTCGATCCCCTGCCGCCCGGCGGCATGGGCCTCGGACAGAAAGATCAGCGTCTCGATCGCCTCGAGCTGACAGAAGAAGAACGGGTGTTCTCTCTGGGCCGGATCGAGCCAGTGCTCCAGAAGCCGCCTCGTGATCCCGGTGACGCCGGGATACCCCGCCTCGCGCCACTCCCGAACGCGCGGGCGGATCGAGTTGGGAAGCTCGAGCGGGACGAAGATCCCCGGATCGTCGAAAGCTTTGGAGCTCTCGGACGCTCGAAGGAAGCCGGCCGGACGCCTCCCTGCTTTGAGACGGAAGCTCCGCGTCTCGCGTTCATAACTCCAGTGCTCCGACGGCTCGACGTAAGGCGAGTTGATGATGAGCCGGTCGATGCCGTGGGTCATCCGACGCGTTCCTCGGCCCAGCGGCGGACCTTCTCCACCAAACGCCGTGCGCCTGTCCGGTCCAGCGAGCCCGACGGCCCGGGCCAGTCGGCGTACCGGTACTGAACCGCAAACCCGGTGAAAAGGCGCGATTCCTGAAGCTCCTCCGGGAGAGGCACGCCCGCCGTTTCGAGAAGACCGAACAGGGCTTCCAGGTCGTGCGTTCGGCGATAGGCGATCGCCTTCGCCGCCAGCACCGCCTTGAGGAGCTTCTCGACAGCCTGCTGACAGTGAAAGCCGAAGACTTCGTCTCCGACCTTCGGATCCTCGAGAAGCGCGTCGAGGGCGCCTTCGTCCTGCGAAGCCTTCTTCAAGAGCAGGCGCGCGTGCTCGAGCGAAAGGCTATCCTCGGGGATAGAGCACCCGTCCTTCGCGCTTGGCCCAATAGAGCGTCGAGCCCGGCGCCTCGCTCCACTTCTCGAAGGCGGCCTCGTCCACGACGACGACATCCACGCCCGCGCCGATCTGCCCGACTGCCCGGCGGAGCCGGGCGGACTCCCCGGCCGCGTCGCGCACTTCCCGTTCAACCACGAGAAAATCGAAATCCGAGTGTTCCCCCGCGTCGCCCCGGGCGCGGGAGCCGAACAGGATGACGAACACCGGCTTCGCGGCCGTGACGATGCGTTCGACCGACTGCCTCAGAGTGTCTTCGGGGCTCACGGGATCTCCAGGACCCGAAGGCTCTCGATCCCCCGGTCGTCCACGATCTTGATCGCGCCCCGCTTGTGCTCGCCCGCCTCGAACGGGAGCGAGACCGTCCCCCGGTATTTCTCGATCCGCTCCGGATCGATCTCGGCCTTCAAGTTCCGTGCGAGCTTCGCCCAGCCCTCGTCCTCTCCCGCCATCGGGAAGAAGAACTGACGCGGGTAGACGCTGCGCCCGTCGTAGTCCGTGTCGAGCATCCAGAGCGCTATCCTTCGGACGTCGCCCGATTCGATCTCACCCGTCTTCGGGTTGTAGTAGTCGAAGCCGCGCACTTCGACCTCGAAACGGCCGTCGTCCCGCTTGCGCAGCTCGACGTCCGGCTGGCCGACCAGCCAGAAGCTCTGGTTGGACGCGCGCCTCTTCTTGAGATCCTCGGTCAGGAGATCCCCCGACATCTGGACCTTCAGGAACGTCATGCCCGTCTTCTCCCGGGTCAGCTCGTCGATGTCCTTGGCCGCCTCCGGATCGAACTGGAAGGCGGCGAAGAGAAGGATTGAAGGCCGGGGGTCGAGCGTCCGGGCTTCTTCCCACGCGATCTCGACCTGCTTCTGCTCGAGCGGCGCGTGCTCGGGACCGAACGAGACGACCACCCGCTCCGGCTTGCCGTAGGCCGCGCGGTCGTCGGCGCCCGCGCCCCGCTCGGCTGGCTTCGTCTCGGCGTCGGCGTGAAGCCAGCGCGTCCCGCCGAGCGGTTCGACGCGCGAGAAGAAGATCATCTGGCCGCCCTTGCCCCGAACCCCGGTCCTGGAGAGCTCGTCCCGCCATTCCGCGTGACGCAGAGGCGGGCCCGAACGGCCGAGAGAAGCGTCGGCCGGCGGCGCCTCCTCGACGAGGGCGAGCGGCTTGACGACCGGCGCCGGAACTGCCTCGACGGTGAATGGACCCGTCACGCGGGCGCGGCTCTTGTCCGGGAAGGGCTGGTCGTAGAGCGTCTCCTGGGCGGCAGGCTCGTCGTTGGCGATGGACTTCAGCGTGACGTGCGGGACAGTCCTGTACCGGAAGCCACTGCGGACACCCTCGTCCGGGTGGGCCAGCTCGTAGTAGTCGTAGAGCGCGGTCATCAGGCGTTGACGGGCGATGGTGGTCGCGACTCGCGACGTATCGCACGTGACCCACCGCCGACCCCACTGCTCCGCGACGTAGGCTGTCGTGCCCGAGCCGCACGTCGGGTCGAAAACCAGGTCGCCGGGATCGGTGGTCATGAGGACGCAGCGGCGAAGAATTCCCGAAGGTGTCTGAACGACGTAAACGTTTTGAGGGTCTCTGCCTGTGTCGTCCCAGATCGTTCCGAGCTCGACGAATGGAAAATCGTCGAGAAACTGCTTATATCGAATCGTCGCTCCGGATTTGACGATCCGGCCCTGAGATACCAGCCGATCGAGTCCCTCTTTCGTCGTGCGCCAGCATTTGTTGGATCCCGGGTGATAAACCTTCCCCTCGAATTCGTAGTCGATTGTCGTGTTCGGTCGAAATCCACCAGTCGCAAGGCTGACAAGCTGAAACGGCCTGCCTTTGTCTGACTGCACGTAATGGTCGCCGGATCCCACGCCCGCCTCTTGAGGAGTGAAGAGCTTTCGATGCTTGAGCCTCTCCTTATTTCGGGCGTACCAGATCAGATAGTGAGCTGACGATTGGATGCTCGCCCCTATCATCATTCCAAGGCGCCGGTAGCAAATCACGACAACAAAGTTCTGCACTCCGAAAATCTCATCCATCAGCTCGCGAACGTGATGAAGATTCTCGTCGCTGATCTGCACGAAGCACGATCCGCTCTCGGTGAGCAATTCCTTTGCTAGCCGTAGTCGATCCCGAAGGTACGACAGGTACGAGTGGATCCCCAGCTCCCACGTGTCC
>JBKJVY010000093.1:0-3336 GCA_046717185.1 Thermoanaerobaculia bacterium | reverse complement strand
CGCGGATCTCCGTTCCCTCCTTCGCGCGACTCGCGCCGAGGGCCGCCCCCATCCGGGACCCGGGCGCAGGACTCGTCTTTCCGGTCCGGGACGCGTTTCTCGAGCCGGGCGGACTCTGGATCCTGAGTAACCAGGAGGGGGATCGGACGCCGCTCGAAGAGGGCGCCGTTCGCGGACGACACGTCTCCCTGGTGCGGGAGGGGCGGACGCGCCGGGTCGTCGGGCTCGACCGGGAGGCGCGCGCCATACTCGACGCGGGTGCGCGGCGTCTCGTGTTGCTCTACTCGGACGGTTCGATCGGGGCGGTCGGAGTCCCGTGACGTGTCTCTCGCCGATCCGCTACTTCGCCGCCGTGGCGCCGCCGCCGGCGCCGCTCGTCGCGGTGCTCGCGATCCTCGCCGCCGGCGCCTTCATTCTCGAGTCCGTCAGCGCCGGCTCCTCCGACTGGGTGCTGGCCTCGATCGCCCTCGTCCAGCTCTTCGCGTGCTCGTCCGGGTTCACCCGCCACGCGAGCCGTGGGTACTACGATCCCGTTCTCCTCGGCGGCGGGACTCGCACACGAGTCGCCCTCGCCAACTTTGCGATCGCCGCTCTCCCCGGCTTCGCCGCGTGGATCGCGGCCGGGATCGCCGGGGCGGTCGCCGCACGATCGCTGTCGACCCCGGCGCTTCGTCCGGCAGGATGGGTGGGAATCCTCCTCGTCTCGACGATCCCGTGGGCGGCGAATCTCCGGCTGGCTCCGTTCGCCGCGGGGTCACTCTGGCTCCTCGTCACCGCGTCGCTTCTCCTCTCGGGAAAGCTCTTCCGCACGCTCGCCGTTCTCCATGCGGACCCGGGCTGGGCCCGCTCGCACCCGTGGTCGGCGATCGCTCTCGGCCTCGGGTTTCCCGCCGCCGTGCCATCGCTCTCGTGGCCCGGTCCGGTCCTCGGAGCGTTCGTCGTGCTATCGCTCGCGGCCCTCGCCGCCGGAATTGCAACGATCCGGTCCGCGACTTTTCCGCTCTCCGAGGAGGGCTCGTGACGACGATCCTGGACGTACGAAACCTCTCGACGCGCTACGGACCGACTCCGGTTTTGCGAGGCATCGACTTCGACCTCGGAAGCGGGGAGGTCGTGGGGCTGATCGGCGGGAACGGGAGCGGCAAGACGACGTTCCTCCGGGCTCTCCTGGGGCTTGCCCGATTCGAGGGCGGTCGGATCGAGTGGGCCGGCACGGGAACCGCCGCTCCCCCGGAAGAGGTCGAGCACTTCGGCGGCGCTCACACGCTGCCTCCCCACGTTCGTGCGCACACCTGGGTGCGGCTCGTCTCGCGCGGAGAGGCGGTCTCGGACGACACGCGCCCCGTCCGCGCGCTCTCCCGGGGTTCGAGGCAGCTTCTCGGACTACGCGCGGTGCTCGCCCGGACCCGGCTCGCCGCCGTCCTCCTGGACGAGCCCTGGGAGAGCCTCGACCCGGACGGAGCGCGGTGGCTGACGGAAACGGTTCGGCGCCGACGGGAGGAGGGATGCGCTTTCCTCGTCTCTTCTCACCGCCTTCATGACCTCGCCGGACTCTGCGACCGATACGCTTTTCTACGGAACGGACGGGTGCAGGTCCGGTCCGCAGCAGAGGTCGCGGATGGGTCCGTCCAGGGCGCGGATCTCCTGCGAGCTTTCGATCGGATCGGCTCGTGATCGTGGCAAGCGGGCTCGTCCTGCTCGTCGGCGCGCTCGCGCCCGGATTCCGGTTTCGGCTCGACGCGGCCGACGCAGCGCGATACGCGGACCCGGGCTGCTCACCCGGTCAGGGCGTTGCCGTCGTCCTCCGGACGGCCGAAGACCGAGCCCGGGTCGATCTCCTCACTCTCGCCGGCGATCGTCTCCCCCGTTGGAAGTGGACGGACGCCGGATTCGTCGCGGGTGGCAGCGCCACGCTCCGAGCGCCGGCGGGCTCCACCGCGCTCCTCTTCCTGCGGGACGCCTCGGGCCCCGGATACCGCCTGGACGGCCCCTTCCCCTGGCCGTCCGGACCCGCTGAGCGGGAAATCATCACCCGCCCTGCGCGAGGGGTCGGGGGATCCAGCCGGCTCGCGGGCCCGCCGTACGAGATGCGCGCCGTGGCGTCGCACTCCGGTGCGGACCCTCTCTGCGAGAGTGACGGCGCGAACGGGTGGCAGTGCCCTGGGCTTCCGCGCGCTTTCTCCGGCCGCATCGTCACCTGCCGGGACGGCGGGATCACGGCCGTCGCCGACGTTCGCCCGGATTCGCCCGCCGACGCGGTGCTCCGGACGGTCTCCTTCGCCGCTCTTCTACGGGTCGAGCTTTCGGAGCCGGAGCCGAACCGCCCTTCCCTTTCGGTTCGCGCCCTGCGCCCCCCGGCGGCGAAGGACATCGTCAATCGCCCCGACCCGCGCTGGATCGTTTCCGACCTCGGCGACAATCTCATCTGGGTCGAGACCGCCGCGGAGTCGCCCGAGAGTCTGATCGAGGTTCGCGCGGCCGGGTACGCCACGAAGCGCTTTCCGCTCTTCCCGGACGAAGTCCGCTGCGCCGAACCGCTCTCCGTGCACCTACCCCGCGCCGAGACGCTGCGCGGATCCGTGACCGATCCGGAGGGAACTCCCGTCGCGGCCGCGCTCGTGCTCGTCCGATCCGCGGTTCCAGCCGAAAAAGAGGCGGTCGTGGGCGACGGGGAAAGCGCGGTGAACGGTGAGTTCGCGATTTCGGGGGTCGAGCCGGGAAACCATCGCATCCTCGCATGCCACGGCGAGCACGGGTGCGTGGAAGAGCCGGCGCACGCCGGTATGCCCGTCGTCCTTCGGTTGCCGGGGCGGGGCGCGTTCACCGGCCGCGTGGTCTCGAGCGGCGGCGTGCCGCAGGCGGGCGCGACCGTTCGCATCCTTCCGACCGCGGAAACCTGGATGTCCTCGGACGACCGGCTGAAGCGACTTCCCCTCGAATCCGAGAGCGGTCCCGATGGGAGGTTTCGGATCTCCGCGGCCGAGAACGGAGACTTTCTCGTGGAGGCTCGGTCCGAGTCGAGCGGGGTCGTGCGGGTTGCCGTCCGGCGATCGAATTTTTCCCCCTCGGTGACCGACCTCGGCGACATCCGACTCCCGGAGCCGATCGAGTTCACCGCGCGGGTCTCCGGCTGTGGTTCCGGCTGGCTCCTCCTCTCCGGGCCTCTCGGCGGAGAGACTTCTCTGCCGACCCTCGCGCGCTTCCGCCTGGACGCCGAGGGCACCGGATCGGTGCGCCTGCCCGAAGGCGGCGCCTGGACCGCGTGGGCGAGCTGTTCCGGGAAAGTCGAGTGGATCGAGCCGGCGCTGCTTCCGGACGCGGCGGGTCTCGCGGGTC
>JBKJVY010000092.1:0-5206 GCA_046717185.1 Thermoanaerobaculia bacterium | reverse complement strand
GTTCCCGCTCGAGAAGACGACTTGCTCGCCGTTGTGGAAGTCGGTCGCGGTCAGGAAGAGGGGGATCCGGGCCTCCTCGAAGACGCGGTCGCCGAAAGCGACCTTCAGCCGGTCGAGGATCAGGCGGTCGTCCACGAGGCCGAAGCTCTCGCGGAACGGGAAGAGCTGCGGGAGCATCGCTCGCAGAAGCGATGCATAGTGGCGCTTCTTCGTCAGCTCGCGCGTCCAGAGGCGACGGGTCATTTCCTCCGCCGTCTCAACCGGGATTCCGAGAGCGATGAAAGCGGCGTACAGGCTTCCCCCGCTGCAGCCCACGACCATGTCGATTGCGATTCCTTCGCGCGCGAGCACCTTCTGCAGACCGAGCGCGGCAGCGCACTTGACGCTGCCGGCGCCGATGACGAGCGCGACGCGGTTGCCCGACCCCGCCTTCGCCGGGAGAGGGTCAGCCGTCACCACCGGACCGCCGGAGCTCACGTCCCCATCACGCGAAGCTCGCAACCGCGGCTTCCACGTCGGGGAAGACCTGCAGGATGCTCGTGAACCCCGACAGCTCCAGGACCCGCAGGACCTCCGGTCGCACCGCGGCGAGCCGCAGGTCCCCGCCATGCTGGCGGGCTTCCTTCACCGTCTCGAGGAGGGCGCGCAGACCCGCGCTCGACGTGTAGTCCACGCTCGAGAGATCTCCGACCAGCCGCGGGCTGCCGCCGTTGATCTGTTCCTTGAGAGCGGTGACGAGGTCCGTCGCGGTCAACCCGTCCACGCTCCCGTCGATGGAGGCGACAATCACTCGCTCCCTCTTTTCAATCGCAATCCGCAATGGAATCTCCTTCGGTCGAGCGACGGCGACTGTGAATCACGCCGGCTTGAACCGTTTGACGAGCGTCAGTCGGTTGCCGTCGCGGGCGTTCGCCTCGTAGTCCATCCGATCGACGATCTCCCGGATCATGTGCCAGCCGAGGCCGCCGGGCCGGCGCTCGCTCGCCGGCGCGTCGAGTCGCGGGATCGGTGCGTCCTTCGGGTCGAACGGCGGCGCGCGGTCGGTAATCGTGACGATGATTTCGTCTCCGTCGCGGGAGAAAGACACCCCGATCGGGCCCGGCTCCCTCCCCTTGTAGCCGTGCATGACGAGGTTGCTGCACGCCTCGTCCACGACGAGCTTCATCTCGAAGCACACCGACTCGTCGGCGCCCACGCCGCGGCAGGCCTCTTCGATGAAGTCCCGGAACGCGGCGACGTTCTCCACGCGCGCCTCCCGCTCGATCGAGAGCGAACCCGGATTCAGGCCGGATTCCTCTTCTGGAGAAGGCTTTCGATCTTCGAGAGGAGGCGCGGGAGCTCGACCGGCTTCGTGTCGAAGTCATCGCACCCCGCCTCGCGCGCTTTCTCGCGGTCGCCCGCCATCGCGTGCGCGGTGAGAGCGATGATCGGGATTTGCCGCGTCGCCGGGTCGCTTTTCAAGCGCCGCGTCGCCTCCCAGCCGTCGAGCACGGGCAGGCTCATGTCCATGAGGACGAGGTCGGGAGAATCCGTGCGCGCGAGCGCGACTCCCTGTTCCCCTTCGACGGCGATGACAACCTCGTAGCCCCTCTTCACGAGCCGGCGCGACAGCATGTCGCGATTCATCTCGTTGTCTTCGACCAGAAGAATCTTCGCCAATTCTCCTCCAGGGCTCTCAGGCCGGGTTGGGGCTGTCGACGGCCCCGACCCGATACGCGGCGAGGATTCCCGCCATTCGCTCCCGGTCGACCGGTTTTACGAGGTAGTCGACCGCTCCCATCGCGAGCCCACGGTCCTCGTCGTCGGAGATCGAGACCATCACTACCGGGATCCCGGAGAGTTGTGGATCGGACTTCAGCGACTTCAAAACCGTCCAGCCATCGATCCCGGACATGACGACTTCGAGCGTGATGAGAGCGGGGTTCTTCTCGCGCGCGAGCTTCAAGCCTTCCTCTCCGCTGCCAGCGGCGACCATCGTGTAGCCCTCGCGCGACGCGAGACGCTCCATCAGGTCCCGGACCGCGGGATCCTCGTCGATGACGAGAACCGTCTTCCCCGTCGGGGCGACGGTTCCGGCCTCCCGCGGGCCCTCGCGCCGTAGGCCGGGCAGCCGCATCCGGATGGAGGTTGCCTCACCGTCGTAGTTCTCGATGTCGCCCGGAAGCCTCACGATGAACGTCGAGCCCTTTCCGGCCGTGCTCTCGACGTTGATGTCACCGCCCATCATCACGCAGAACTTCCGGGACAGGGCGAGGCCGAGACCGGTCCCGCCGTACTTGCGCATGGTGCTCCCGTCGGCCTGCGTGAACGCCTGGAACAGCTTCGCCGTCTGCTCCGGAGTCATCCCGATTCCCGTGTCCCGGACGCGGAAGACGACCCAGCTGCCGGTGACGTCCGTTTCGCGCACGGCTTCGAGAGTGATGGTCCCGTTCTCCGTGAACTTCGCGGCGTTCGAGAGCAGGTTTAGCAACACCTGACGGACTTTGGTCACGTCCTCGCGGATCTGGGCAACGTCCGGCGCGCAGCGGACATCGAGCCGGTTTCCGTTCTTCTCCACGAGAGGCAGCGCCGTTGCAACGACGTCCTGGATGAGGCTCGCGACGTCGAACGTCTCGAGAAACAGCTTCATCTTCCCCGCCTCGACCTTTGAGAGGTCGAGGACGTCGTTGATCAGGCCGAGGAGGTGCTTGCCGGAAGAGCGGATCTTCTGAAGGTCGGAGACAAACGCGTCCTGCCCGGCCGCCTGCGCGTCCTCTTCGAGCATCTCGCTGTAGCCGATGATCGCGTTCAGAGGTGTGCGCAGCTCGTGGCTCATGTTGGCCAGGAACGCGCTCTTCGACTGGTTGGCCGCCTCCGCGGCCTCCTTCGCTTCGAAGGCGGACTTCCGCGATTGCTCGATCACGCGGTTCTGCTCCTGGATGCGCTGGTTCTGCTCGGAGAGATCGTTCTTCGCCTGGCGTATGCGCTTCGTCTGAAAGTACCCGAAGTACCCGAAGATGGACGTGACGGTCAGGATGCCGGCCATGCAGAAGACGTCGGTGGGCAGGCTCGACTGGAGCTGCACGGGGAAACCGAGCGGCCAGCCGATGACGAGCATCCCGACGGCGATCGCGGAGAGCCCCCGAAACGCGAACCGCGCGCCGCCGACGGAGAGGTTTGCGGTGTTGATCGCGAGGACCATCGTCGCGCTCGGGACGAGGCTGAAAGAGAGCGCGGCCGTCCAGCCGCCGACGAAGAGCGAGTCGAGAAGGAGGTTTCGGAACTCTGCGGCGCGGCTGTCCCGCGCGCTCCGCGCGAGGAGGTAGGCGACGTGTGGCCAGACGAGCCCCGTGAACGCCATCGCCGCAAGGGCGGGCATGGGCGGCCGACCGTTGAAGTGGAAAAGCGGAATCACCCCCATTACCAGCATCGCGATGACGCGGACGCGGTAATCCAGGGTGACGATCGGGTGGAGTCTTGTCTCCGTCGTCTGAGAGGTCGCCATAGTGGGGCTTTTCGTGCGGGTACTTTAGCGCAATGGAAGCCATCAGCCATCAGCCATCAGCTCCCGGGGCTCGGCTGAAAGCTGAGAGCTGACGGCTGAGAGCTATCTCAGCGCTTTTTCTTGCGCGGCTTGTGGTCGGTCGCGACGATCGACACGACGAGCGCCACTCCGCCGAGCGCGGCGGCGAGGAAGAGCAGGATCGCGAGGCCGGGATAGCCGAGGAGCTGGAAGCGCGTGGGCACCTGCATGAGGACGGCGGCGCCGACGATGAGCGCCGCGAGGATGAGCCCGAGCGCGATCCGGTTCGCGATCTTGTGGAGGCCGTCGATCAAGAGGTCCTCATCGATCGCGTCCACGTTCAGCCGCAGCTCGTTGTTCGAAAGGATGTCGAGGACCTTGTTCACCCGGCCGGGCAGCTTCTCGACGAAGTCTTTCGCCTCGAGAAGGCTCGCGTAAAGGCTCGCCGGCGAGGCGCTCTTGCGCATCCGCTTCTGAAGGAGCTCCGCCGCGTTGCGGCGCACGGACGCGTTCGGGTCGAACTCCGGATCGAGCGCGCGGCCGATCTCGTCCAGGTGCAGGAGGGTTTTCCCGAGCATCGTGAGCTCGGGTGGCAGACGAATGCCGGACGTCCCCGCGACGCGTGACACCTCCATCACGACCTTCCCGATCTGGATGTTCTCGACCGTCGCGTTCTGGTAGACACCGACGAGCTCCGCGATCTGGCGGCGAAACTCGGCCTCGTCGAACGTCTCGAGCTTTTCGCCGATCTCGCTCGCGCGGTCCGCGGCGTCGTCGCCCTTCCCCTCGCTGATCGCCAGCAACAGCTTCAGGAGGTTCTCCTGCATCTGCGGCGAGATCCGTCCGACCATGCCGAGGTCGAGGAGAGCCAGGCCCTTGTCGTCGGTCAGGAACACGTTGCCCGGGTGCGGGTCGGCGTGGAAGAAGCCGTCGATCAGGATCTGCTTCAGGTACGCCCGCTGCAGCTCGTCGGCGAGCGCCTTGCCGTCGAACTCCATCCGGGAAAGCGGGGAGATCGCCGTGATCTTCTGTCCGAAGACGTACTCCATCGTCAGGACACGCGAGGTCGTGTAGTCCTCGACCGGCGCCGGGACGAAGATCCGCGGAAACTCCGCCAGGTTCTCCCGCAGCGCGACGAGGTTCTGCGCTTCCTGCCGGTAGTCGAGCTCGCGCAGAATGGTCTTCCGGAACTCTTCCACCATCTTTTCGAACTGGTACAGCTTCCCCGCGTCGGAGTGCCGGTCGAGCACGCCGGCGATCTCGGCGAACGCTTCGAGGTCCTCGACGATCTGCTCGCGGATGCCCGGCCTCTGAACCTTCACCGCGACCACGCGCCCGTCGCGCAGCGTCGCGCGATGGACCTGTCCGAGCGAGGCCGCGGCAATCGGCGTCGCCTCGAAGTCCGAGAAAGCCTTCGAGATCCGGACTCCGAGCTCCTCGCTGACGATCCGCTCGACCTCCGCGAAAGAGAAGGGCTCGACGTGGTCCTGCAGCCGCGAGAGCGCCGTCAGATACGGGACGGGAAGGAGGTCCGCGCGCGTCGAGAGGAGCTGGCCGACCTTGACGAAGGTGGGACCGAGCGCCTCGAGGTCCTTCGCGAGCTCCTCTCCCATCGCCACGGCGGAGGGCTCCCCCGCCGCGGGGGGGGCCGGGAGCTCCCCCTCCGAGTCGAGGCGGCGCGCGAGGTCCCCGCGGCCGTACTTC
>JBKJVY010000091.1:0-4651 GCA_046717185.1 Thermoanaerobaculia bacterium | reverse complement strand
CCTGCTGCTTCTTCGGAAGGTTCTCGATCGAAGGCAGCGCCCGCGTCTCGCGCACGAGGTCCTCGTAGAAGATGAACTCGTCGCAGTTGGAGATCAGAAGATCGGACGTCGAGTTCTTCACCCCGATGCCGATGACGCTCTTGTCGTTCTCCTTCAGCTTGGAGACGAGCGGCGAGAAGTCCGAGTCGCCCGAGCAGATGACGAACGTCGTGATGTGCCCCTTCGAAGTCGCGAGGTCCATGGCGTCCACGACCATGCGGATGTCGGCCGAGTTCTTGCCGCTGTAGCCGCGCTGCGGGATATCGATGAGCTCGATCGCCGCCTCGTGGAACTCTCGCTTGTACTCGGCGTAGCGGGTCCAGTCCGCGTACGCCTTCTTGAAAACGATGCGGCCCTTTTCGATCAGGCGCTGAAGCACGAGGTTGATGTCGAACTTCTTGTACTTCGCGTCCCGAACACCGAGCGCGATGTTCTCGAAGTCGATGAAGATGCAGAGGCGCTGCTCGACGGAAACCCGCGCGGGGAAGAGCGGCGAGGCGGGAAGAGAGTGAGAAGCGGCGGTCGAGGTGCCGCCGGAGATCGGCATCGGGGCGAGCGCCGGAGCAGGGACCGCGACCGGAGCGGCGATCGGAGCCGCATCCACCGTGGGCCGCGGCTCCTCGGCCCCGGCGCGGGGCTTCCTTCGTCGCACTCCGCCCCGCCGCCGCCTCGGCTTCTTTTCCCCGTTCGCCTCGGCGGCGGGAAACGGGACCGGCTCGTCGCTCATCGCTCCTCTCCGGGCAGGTAGTCGAAGCGGGACGTCGTCAGGAGATAGGTCGTCAACGCCCGCGCGACTGGCCGCCCGTCGGCGTCGAGGACGTCGACTTCCCCGACGTTGACGCGCCTCCCCTTTTTCAAGATCCGTGCTCTCGCGCGGACGTCGCTCCTTGCCCGTGCCAGGAAGTGGATCGTCAGGTCGGCCGTCGCGAACCCCATCTTGCCGTCGAAGTTCGTCGAGAGCGCGAAAGCCACAGCCGTGTCGGCGAGCGTGGCGAGGATGCCCCCGTGAATCGCCGGCGAGCCGTTCGTCAGCTCCGGCCGGTACCGCAGGCCGAGCACGCAGTAGTCGAGGTCGAGCTCCTCCAGCGTCGGCTCTAGCCAGGAGAGCGCAGGCGAGGAGGCGAGACGGTTCCTCAGCCGATCGGCGAGATCGGGCGCGAGGGCGGGGACGGGCAGGAACCCGGCGGCGGGGCTCATAAACGACTCATTCTACTTGAAGCGGGGGCGCGGCTCCCCTCACTCACCCGGAGCGTCCGGCTCCCCTTCCGCGGTGTAGTAAGGCAGCTCCTCGGCCCGTTTGGTCGAGTTGTCGAACTCCTTCGGAACCTCGAGGATCGTGCGCGTGACGTTCGGATCGCAGATCTCGTTCTCGCACTCGTAGGTGTAGACGTTCTTCTCCGGCAGCTTCTTGAAGCCGACGACGGTCTGGTACGAGTCGCAGTTGCCGCACCTGACCGACATCATGAAAATGTCGATCACGTGAAGGTCGGGAGAGCCGGCCGGAGCGTCCACGCCCGGATGATACGATGGCGCTCGAGAGAACCTTCCGAGGCCGCAGGCACAGTGAAAGGCCGACTCGCCGTCGTTTTCTTCATCGCGAGCGCCACCGCGCTCTCCGCCGCGGACGGTGCGTTCGAGAAGACGATCCCGATCCCGCGAGACTCCGACGCGCAGCTCGACTGGAAATACCGCGACTGTTCCGTGCACAGCCTGACTCTCCGGAACTATCCGGACGAGGAGGACATCGAGGAAGCCCGCCGAAAGGACCCGGGAGACAAGACCTGGCTCTGGTGGGAGTTCAACGCCTCGAACTCCGGCGATACCAAGTGCCGCATTTCACTCTTGCTCGAGGTTTTGGACAAGCGCGGCAAGGTCCTGAAGTCGAGCGATCGCACCGATTCGGTCTCGCCGGGAGAGTTGGACGACGACGTCCGGGTCTCGATGCTGATGAAGACCCTGGACATCGTCGATGCCGCGAAGGTTCGGCTGAAGGCGAGGATCGAGCCCAGGTAGCTTTCCTCCATAGAATCCCAGTCCATGGGCTCGCCAGCGACCGCAGGGACTCCCCACCCCGGCTACACGGCCGCTCGCGAGGGGCTGGCGCACCGGATCCGGCCGAGCGCGATCCTCGACGTCACCGGGGTCGACCGGGTCGCCTTCCTCCAGGGGCAGCTCACGCAGGAAATGAAGGACCTCGCGCCCGGGGACACGCGCCCCGTCGCGGGCCTGACGTCGAAGGGGAAGCTCCTCTTCGTCGGCCGCGCCGTCGGGCTGCCCGACGGGGTTCGGCTTCTCGCGCCCGCAGTGCTCCGCGCCTCCATCCTCGAGCACCTCCGGAAGTACGTGCTGGCGAGCCGCGTCGCGATCGAAGACCGGTCCGACGACTTCGTCCACGTCGGGCTCTGCGGCCCCGGGGCAAGCGGAGTGCGGGTCCCAATGGACGGGCTCCTCCTCCCGGGCGAGGGGGAGTTCGCGGCGGAGATCGTTCTCCCCACCGCCCGGCACGGCGAGCTCGAAGCTCTCCTCGAGGCGGCCGGTTCCGAGGCTTTATCGGAAGAGGCCGCCGAGGTGCTCCGCGTCGAAGCGGGTCGGCCGCGGTTCGGCACCGACATGGACGGATCGAACCTGCCGGACGAGGTGGGCATGTCCGACGCGATCTCGACGTCGAAGGGGTGCTACGTCGGGCAGGAGGTCGTCGCGCGCCTCCGAACCTACGGTCGCGTCAACCGGCGGCTCGTCGGCTTCCGGTTTCCCGAGGGAGCGATCGCTCGCGGCTCGTCCCTCCACCGAACCGACGAGGGCACCGAACGGTCGCGCACCGAGGCGGGCCGTGTCACGAGTGCGGTCTTCTCGCCGGCGTTCGGGCCGATCGGGCTCGGGTACGCGTTCCGGGACGTGCCGACGGGAGCGACGCTCGCCCCCGTTTCCACGGGGGGCTGTCTCGTGCCCGCTCCTCCCCAGGACGAGCGCGCGATCGTTACCGCCCTGCCGTTCGCGTGAGGGAAGAACCCATCGGGGGTTCCTCCTGGACCCTTCCCCTCGCTCTCGCCGCGGCGCAGGCCGGTTTCGCGCTCTTCCCCATATTCGGGAAACTCGCACTCGTCTCCATTCCCCCCTTCGTGATCGCCGCCATCCGCGTGGTGTCGGCGGCGGCGATGCTCGAGATCGTCCGGCGGGTCTCGCGCGCCGAGCCCGTCCGCCGCGAGGACCGGCGCCTGCTCGTGGTCCTCGCGATTCTCGGCGTGTCTTTGAACCAGCTGCTCTTCATCGCCGGCCTCTCGCTCACGAGCGCGATCAACACAACGATCCTCATCTCTTCGATTCCCGCGTTCACGCTCACGGCGGCGGTCCTCCTCGGCCGGGAGGCTCTGACAGGCCGGGCCCTCGCCGGGACGCTCCTCGCGGGCGCCGGCGCCCTCGTCCTCCTGAACGCGGAAAGGTTCGACTGGGGAAGCCGGTACTTCCGCGGGAACCTTCTCATCCTCGCGAACTCACTCTCCTACTCGTTGTACCTCGTCCTCTCCCGGCCGCTCCTCTCGCGCTACCGGCCGCTGACGTTCACCGCCGCGATCTTCCGCTACGGCTCGCTTCCGATCGTCGCCGTGTCGATCCCGGCCCTCGCGCGCTTCTCTCCGACGCTGCCTGCGGCCGGCGCCTGGTGGAGCCTCGGCGCGGTGGTCCTCTTCTGTACGGCGGTCCCGTATTTCTTGAACTCGTGGGCCCTCGCGCGGGTCTCCGCCTCGCGCGTCGCGACGTACGTCTTCCTCCAGCCCGTCATCGCCGCGACCCTCGCGATCCTCGTCCTCGGCGAGCGGCCGGGCTGGCGAACGGGTGTGGCCGCCGTGCTCGTGTTCGCGGGCCTCGGAGTCTCCCTTCGTCCTCCGCGACGCCTGCCCGCCGGGACCATCGCATGACTACCGCGGTCGTGATCCCCGTTTTCAACGAGCGCGACTCGTTACCGTTCGTCGTAGGCGCCATCCCGCGGGACCGCGTCGATGAGATCGTCGTCGTCGACAACGGCTCGACGGACGGAACGCCGCTCGTCGCCCGCGGCCTGCCGGTAAGACTCGTCCGGGAGGATCGGCGCGGTTACGGCAGCGCGTGCCTTGCCGGCATCGCCGCGCTCGCGGCGTCGCCCCCGGACACCGTCGTCTTTTTGGACGGCGACTTCTCGGACCATCCCGAAGAGATGCGGGCGCTTCTCGACGCCATCGCGGCCGGGGCGGACCTCGTTATCGGCTCGAGAACCCGCGGGCGGCGCGAGCCGGGAGCGCTTCTCCCGCAGGCGCGCTTCGGCAACGCGCTCGCGTGCTTCTTGATCCACCGGATCTTCGGACACCGGTTCACTGACCTCGGCCCGTTCCGGGCGATCCGCTGGGACGCCCTCACGTCTCTCGGGATGGAGGACCGGACCTTCGGCTGGACCGTCGAGATGCAGGTCAAGGCGGTCCGGCAGGAGCTCGCAATCGCCGAGGTGCCCGTCTCCTACCGCCGGCGGGTCGGCGTCTCCAAGATCACCGGCACCCTCTCCGGAACGGTGCGCGCGGGATGGAAGATCCTCTGGACGATCGCGAAGTACGGGTTCCGAAGTCGCGAGATTCACACGGCTTCG
>JBKJVY010000090.1:0-5421 GCA_046717185.1 Thermoanaerobaculia bacterium | reverse complement strand
ACGCCCTCGAGTACAGCCACTCGCGCGGCGTCGTTCACCGCGACGTCAAGCCCGAGAACATCATGGTGGCTCGCGAGGAGGGCGGCGCGCTGCGGGTCCGCGTCATGGACTTCGGTCTCGCGCAGGCCTCCACCGAGAACCGGCTGACCAAGACCGGAACCCTGGTCGGCACCGTGACCTACCTTTCACCGGAGCAGGTGACTGCCCACTCGTTCGACGGCCGGTCGGACGTCTACTCCCTCGGCACCGTGATGTACGAGTGCCTGACCGGCGAGCCTCCGTTCGCCGGGGACGTGCAGTCCGCCCTCTACCGCATAGTCCACGAGATCCCCCAGCCGCCCCGCGCACTCGGAGCCGAGATCCGCGAAGAGCTGCAGGACATCGTGCTTCGGTGTCTCGAAAAGGACCCGGCGCGCCGTCCCCAGAAAGCGGCCCAGGTCGCCGAGGCGCTGCGGCGTCACCGTTCGACCCTGCACAGCGACGAGTTCGCCATGTCGGTCGTTCTCACGGCGAGCCGGACGCTCCAGCGGCCCTCCGCCTCGGCCTTCGTCGGCCGCGAGAGGGAATTCGCCGAGCTCCAACGGCGCCTGAACGCCGCCGTCTCGGGGGACTGCCAGTTCGCGGTCGTGGCGGGAGAGCCGGGTATCGGCAAGACGCGACTCCTCGAGGAGCTGAAGAAGCTCGTTGCCATGCGCAAGATCCGCGTCCTCTACGGAAGGTTCGTCGAGCAGGACCAGGGCTTCTCCTACCAGGGGTTCAGCGAGCTCGTTCAGGACTACTTCCGGTCCCGCGAGCCGGGCAGCTCCGGAGGCGAGCGGCCCGACTTCTCCGACCTCGCGCCCGAGCTCCTCTCCCTGTTCCCGCTTTTGACGGAGATCGGCGAGCTGCGTTCGGCCGCGAGCGGAGACTCGCGCGTCGCTTCTCCCGCGGGGGAACGCAAGGCGGAAGACCGCATCCAGATCTTCGAGCTTCTGGCCCGCACGCTGACCCGGATGGCGGCGGGAAAGCCGCTCGTGCTGATCCTGGAGAACCTCCACGCCGCCGAGGTCTCGATCGAGGCTCTCCAGTACGTCGTGCGCCGACTCGGGCCGACCCCGACGTTCATCATCGGAAGCTACCGGCAGACGGAGACGGACAAGCGTCACCCGCTCGCGCGGATGCTCGATTCCTTCGCGGACGATCCGCGTTTCGTTTCGATCACGCTCGGACCGCTCTCGCCGACCGAACATCGCGCGCTGGTCGAGTCCGTGGTCGGCGCGCCCAACCTCTCGGGTGACCTCGCGACGCGGCTCCACGAGGCGACGGAGGGGAACCCCTTCTTCACGAAGGAGCTCCTCCGGTCGCTCATCGATTCCGGCGGGATCGCGCGAGACGACACAGGGGAGTGGAGCTTCTCGCAGGGCACCGGGATCTCTTCCGACGCGCTACCGGCGACGATCCAGCAGGCGGTCGAAAAGAGGATCGAGCGGCTCCCCCAGGATCTGCGCGACCTCCTCTCGATCGCGTCGGTACTCGGACGGAGCTTCGACTCCCGCGACCTCGAGACGCTCGCTGAGGGCGCCGGTGACATCGACGACGCGCTCGACCGGCTCGTGCGGGAGGGCGTCTTCGAGGAAGAGCGGGAGTCGCGCGGAGACCGGGTCGCCTTCTCGAGCGGAATCGTTCGCGACGTTCTGTACGGCGCACTCTCTCGCCGCAAGCGCCGATCGCTCCACCGAAAGTATGCGGAGCTGATCGAAGCGCGCTACGCCGGCCGGCTCGAGCGGATCTATCCCGACCTCCTCCATCACTTTTCCCAGGCAGACGTCCCTCAGAAGACCGTCGAGTACGGTCTGAAGCTCGCGCGCAAGTCCCTTGACGCCTTCAGCCCGGATGACGCCATTCGCGCCGCGAAGACGACTCTCGAATACCTGGAGGACGAAGAGTGGAGCGGCGACCGCTCGCTCGAGGGGGAAGCGCGCCTCCTTCTGGCGGAGGCGCACCGGATGGCGGGCAACCCGGAAGGGGCGCTGCGCGAGGCGGAATCCGCCGTGAGCCGGCTCGAACGGGAGAAGGAGATCGACAAGGCGGTGGCCGGAATTCTTTTCGCCGCGGAGACCGCGTGGCAGGGGCGGCGAACCGAAGACACCCGCCGGTGGGCGGACCGGGGGATCGCGGCGGCGCGCTCACTCGAAAAGACCGAGCCGCTCGTCAAGCTCCTTTCGCTCGCCGCAACGGTCGCCAACCTCCGCGGGGACCACGCGCGGGCCGCGGCCCATCTGGCTGAGATCGAGCGGCTGACGCCGAAGGAGAAGGCGGAGGAGGAAGAAATCCCGCGGGGAGGAACCCTCGTCGTCGCGATTTCCAACCCGATCGCCAACGTCGAGCCGGGCACCTACGAGACGACCGAGGAGCACGAGGTCATCGCGAACGTCTTCGAGACCCTGGTCACGACGGACCCGCAAGGAGGGCTCGTGCCGCTGCTTGCCGATGAGTGGTCCCTCCAGGAGGGCGGACGCGCGGTTCGCCTGCGCCTCCGCGCCGGTGTGGCCTTCTCCGACGGCACGCTGCTCACCGCCCTCGCGGCCAAGCTGTCGCTCGAGCGCTCGATCCGACTCTCACGGGATGCAACGCCGGCCGCTTTCGCCGCGATCTCGGGCGTGGAAGAGTTTCTCGACGGGACGACGGATGCCGTCGCCGGAATCGTCGCCCTGTCGGATTCGGAGATCGAAATCCGGTTGAACGAGGCCCTCCCCGTATACCCGGCCTTCCTGACAGATGGCCGGATTTCCATCGCGGCCGTGTCGACCGGCGCCGACGGAAAGGAGAGAGTCCTCGGCACCGGCCCGTTCGTCGTCGTGTCGCACGCCGCGGACCGCGCGGTTCTCGAAAAGAACCCCGTCTACTGGAAGGGCGTTCCGCCGCGGCTCGACCGCATCGAGTTCCGCGCGTCGCTCTCCGCGTCGGCGATCGCGGCGGGCCTGCGCTCGGGACAGTACGACCTCGCCCGCGACCTCCTGCCAAAGGATCGCGAGGTCATTCTGAGGGATCAGCGTTTCCGGTCCGGTCTCGTGGAAACGCCGAAAAAGAACTCCTACTTCGCGCTCTTCAGCGGCTCCGGGGCCGCCGCGTCGAACCCGACGCTACGCCGCGCCCTCTCCGACGGAGCGCGAGCGCGCGATTTCGTGTGGGGAACGCTCGGACGGTTCGCTCTCCCGGCCACGGGCATCCTTCCGCCCGGAATCCTCGGGCACGACGCGGGGCGCCGGCTCCCTCACGTTTCGCGCGAGAAGGCGGCCGAGATGGTTCGCTCGTCGGGGTTGCCGCTTCCGGTGCGCCTGCGCGCGTCGGTCCACCCGATCCTGCAGGACCAGTACGGCGCGCTCACGGCCTCCCTCTTCGCGAGCTGGGCCGAGCTCGGCGTCGAGGTCGAGGTCGTGACGAAAAACATGGCCCAATACCTCGAGTCCTGGAACGACGTGACCGGGATCGATCTCTTCGTTGGCCGCTGGATCGCCGACTACGACGATCCGGACAACTTCACGTTCACCCTCTTCCACTCGGGAAACGGCCGCCTGAGACGCCACTTCTCCTCTCCCGAGACCGACGAGATCCTGGAGGAAGCGCGGCGCGAGAGTCGCCCGGGAGCGCGGGAAAGCCTCTACCGGAAGTTCGAGAACTTAATACTCGACTCCGCCGTCCTCGTGCCGCTCTTCCACGACGTGGACTACCGCATCTCCGCGCCGGCCGTTCGGGGACTGGTGCTCAAGAGCACCGCGCCGTTCGTCAACTACACCGAGGTCGGCAAGGGGTCAGCGCCGGTGCCCGCGCCGCTCCCGGCCCGGGCTCCGGGCGAAGACGTCCTGAGGATCCCCATCGCGGGAACGGTCGGAAGTCTCGATCCGTCGCTCACCGACACGGTCGAGCAGGCGGAATGCCTGCCGAACGTCTTCGAGACGCTGACGCGGCAGACCGAGGACGGCCGGACCATCCCCTGGCTGGCCCACGAGGTCCTCACCGAGAACGACGGGACGCGTTTCCGATTCCGGCTGCGGCCCGGCATCCGCTTTCACGACGGCCGGCGGCTCACGGCACGCGACGTTCGGTATTCCTACGAACGGCTCCTTCAGAATCGGGCGAGCGACAGCCGGTTTCACCTCTCGCCGATTCGCGGCGCAAAACGGCTCCTCGACGGAGCGGGCACGGACCTCGAGGGGTTTCACATCGTCTCGCCGTCGGAGTTCTTCATCGACCTCGAGGAGCCGGTCTCTTTCTTTCCGGCGCTGATCTCTTATCCGGCGACCTCGATCCTTCCGGAAGGAACGGCACGTTTCGGCGGCAGCTGGCGGGACGGTACCGTGGGAACCGGGCCGTTCCGGGCCGTGTCTTTCACGCCGGGAAAAGAGCTGGAGCTCGAACGGAACCCGAACTACTGGCGCGAGGGTTATCCGAAGAGCGACGGAATCGTCTTCCGGTTTGGGGTGTCACCCGAAGAGATCCGGAGCGAGTTCCTGGCCGGCCGGTTCTCCGTCGCTTCGGATCTCGTGCCGGCGGACGCGGAGACGCTGCGGCGGGACACCCGATTCGCTTCCGGATACCGGGAGACTCCCCGGCTTTCTACGTACTTCATCGCGTTCAACATCCATCACCCGGTCCTCGACGACCCCGCCGTGCGGCGCGGTCTCGTTCAGGCCGTCAACGTGCCGGACCTCGTGCGCCGCACGCTCGGGAGACTCGCGATTCCGGCGGCGGGACTGATTCCTCCCGGCCTCCTGGGGCATTCCGCCGTTGCCGCCGCTCCATCGCCTCGGCCGGCCGGAAAACCTTCGCCGCCCTCGTCGGGAGAACACACCATCTCCCGTGAGACCGTGGAGCTCTCGGCCGCCGTCCATCCGGTCTTCTTCGACGAGTACTCGGACTACCTCGCGGAGCTGACTCGAGCAGTGCGCGAAGTCGGATTCGCGATCCGTCCCATCAACACGACGATGGCGGAGTACCTCGAGGCCCAGGATGGACGGTGCGACGTCTTCATCGGCCGCTGGATCGGCGACTATCCCGACCCCGACACATTTATCTACGGCATCCTGCGCTCGCGCGAGGGCTCGATGGGCCGCGTCTGCGGCGACCCGGAGGTCGACCGTCTCGCGGAGCGCGCGCGGGCGGAGATCGATCCCCGCACGCGGCACTCCCTCTACCGCGAGATCGAGGAGCTCGTCGCCCGGGAGGCGTTCCTTCTTCCGCTCTTCCACGCGCAGGTTTACCTTTTCGCCCGACCCGAGATCGAAGGCATGCAGCTCGGGCTCGGCCAGCCGAGCGTCGCCTACGAAAACCTCTCGATCCGGCGGTAGCCCGGACGGCGCAGGAGCACCCGGCCGCCATGATCAACACGAAGCTCGCCGATCGATACGAGGTCGTGGCGGAGCTCGGCCGCGGCGGCATGGG
>JBKJVY010000089.1:0-3918 GCA_046717185.1 Thermoanaerobaculia bacterium | reverse complement strand
CCTGTCATCCCGAGCCCTTCGCCCTCCCCTGTCATCCCGAGCGAAGCGAGAGATCTGTGTCCCTTTCGATTACGGTCTGCCGCTCAGGGCAGGCTCCGCGAGGGATCTGGGGCCCAGATTCCTCGGCCTTCGGCCTCGGAATGACAAAGAAAACCGCACTCCTCGGAATGACAGCGAGAGGCTAGAACGACACGATCCCCCTGACCCGGTCCTCGAACGCGAGGAACGCCTGCCTCGAATAGGGGTCGACGAGAACGCGCACAGCGGCGGGGGTCGGAAGATCTCCGGCGAGCGCGCCCGACAGGCGGTCCGCGTGCGTTGCGAGGAACTCCGCGCCGAGTTCCTCGTCGGTCTTTCCCCGAGCTCCGGGGAGTTCGCGCAGGTTCGCGAGGTCCGGCGGCTCGAGCCGGAACGCGTAGCCCGCGTGTTCGAGGGAAACGGCGGAGCGCTCGACCGAGAGGCTCGGACGGGCCGGCGGCCGACGGCCGGCCGGGGATGCGGCCTCGGAGCGGGACGGCGGCGGGGTGCCGTTCTCGGGATCGGTCATCGCCCCGCCAGGATGTTTTTCGAGATCACGATGCGCTGGATCTCGCTCGTTCCCTCGTAGATCGTCGTCACCCGGGCGTCCCGGTAATACCGCTCGACCGGGTATTCCCGCGAGTACCCATATCCCCCGAAGATGGCCACCGCCCGGGCGGCAACCGCGTTTGCCATCTCCGTCGCAAAGACTTTCGCCATCGAAGACTCCTTCGAGAATCTCACGCCCGGCATCTCCGACCGAACTGCCGCGCGATAGGTCAGCCAGCGCGCGGCTTCGATTTGAACCCGCATGTCCGCGATCTGGAACGCGATCGCCTCGTGCTCGACGAGCTTCTTTCCAAAGGTCTCGCGGGTCCGGGAATAGTCGACGGCGGCCTCGTAGGCCGCGCGCGCGATCCCGACGCCCTGGGCGGCGATTCCGATGCGAGAGTGGTCGAGCGTCGCCATCGCGATCGGGAACCCCTGTCCTTCCTCTCCGAGCCGCCTCCACGCGGGCACCCGCACGTTCTCGAGGTAGATCGCGGCCGTCTTCGAAGCCCGCAGTCCCATCTTGGCCTCGGGAGCGCCGATCCGGAGGCCCGAGTCTTCCGCCGACACGAGGAACCCGGTGATTCCGCGGGTCCCCTCTTCGGGAGCCGTCATCGTCATCACGAGATACCAGCCCGCCTCCCCGGCGTTCGTGACCCACGCCTTCGAGCCGTCGAGGACGTAGTCGTCTCCGTCCCGGCGCGCGCGGGTCTTCTGGTTCGCGGCGTCGGAGCCGGACTGCGCTTCGGTCAGGGCGTACGCGCCGAGCGAACGGCCCGCCGCAACTTCCGAAAGGATCTCGCGTTTCTGCCGTTCCGAGCCGTACTTCCAGACCGGATAGCAAAAGACGGAGTTGTTCACGGACATGATCACGGCCGTGGACGCGCAGACGCGCGAGAGTTCTTCGACCGCCAGGATGTAGGCGAGCGCGTCGAGCCCGGCGCCCCCGTATTCCTCGGGCACCATCATGCCGAGAATTCCCATTTCTCCGAGCTTCCGGACGATCTCGCGCGGGAATCGTTCCTCTCTCTCGCGCAGGACGACGCCGGGGGCAACCTCCTTTTCGGCAAACTCGCGAACGGCGTCCCTCACGCGAGCCTGGTCGTCCGACAGGTCGAAATTCATGCGGAAGGGGCCGCCGGCCCCTGGGGCCCTCCTCCGCCCGAACCGCGCCCGCGGCGGCGGCGGCGGAAACGGCGGCGCTTCCCTTCGGGACGGAGCGCCTCGGGACCGGGAGCTTCGGAACGGGGCGCTTCGCGACGGGGAGCCTCGCGACGCGATGCTCCCGGCGTCGGCGAAGGGGCCGGTCCGGGTGGACGGGCGGGGCGCGCGGCCCGAGCCGGCTGCGGAGCCCCGCGCGGCCGTCCCCCCGTCTTTTCGGAGCCACCGCTTCGCGCCTCGCCTCCTCGGCCGCCCCGCCGTCGCCGCCGCTTGTCGCGGCGCGGCTCCGGCGTGTCCACCCAGCCTTCCTCGAGATGGCGAAACGTCACGACAATCTCCGGCCGGTGCGCCCGCGCCCGGATGTACTGCACGATCTTCGCGCGGAGCTCTTGACCGGCGCCGGCAGAGAGGGTGGGAATCCTCTCCGCGTCGAACAGGACCATCCGCGTCCAGGCGATCAGACGCCGGCGGCCGTCTGGCGCCTTCAGCTCGAGTACGAAGAGGTCGCGTTCGTGGTCGAGTGCGTGGCTCGCGTGCTCGAACTCGGGCAGCGCCTCGCGGCATAGCCCCTTCAGGAGCTCGAGGTGTTTCTCGCCGCCCTCGAGGGTCTGCTCCATCGAGACGACGCGGTCGCGGAACATTCTTGTCTGAGGCATCGCAGTGGTTCTCGGTTTTTCTGAGCACCTATCCGATCGTTACACCGGCATCCCGGAAAATTTCTCTCGCGATGATCAAGCGGTGGATTTCGCTCGTGCCCTCGTAGATCTCGGTGATCCGTGCGTCGCGGAAGTTGCGCTCCACCGGATACTCCTTCGTGTAGCCGTAACCTCCGTGGATCTGCAGCGCGCGGGTCGTCACTCGCTGCGCCATCTCCGCCGCGAAGAGCTTTGCGATCGCGGCTTCGAGAGAGTATCGCCCGCCCCGCTCCCGCGCGGCGTCCTTCGCCGCGGCCGCGCGGCGTGTCAGGAGTCGTGCGGCGTCGACGTCGGTCGCCATGTCGGCCAGGTAGAAGCGAATCGCCTGGAACTCCGCGATCGGGCGCCCGAACGCACGCCGCGCTTTCGCGTAGGCGAGCGCCGCCTCGTAGGCCTCGGTCGCGATGCCGACCGCCTGGGCGGCGATCCCGATCCGGCCGCCGTCGAGCGTCGCCATCGCGATCTTGAACCCCTCGCCCTCTTCGCCCAGCCGGTTCTCGGCCGGCACGAGCACGTCGGTCAGAAAGATCTCGACGGTCCCGGACGCGTTGACGCCGAGCTTGATCTGGTGACGGGAACGGTCGAAGCCGGGGCTATTTGCATCGACGAGAAAGGCGGAGATACCGCGCGGGCCCTTCTCCGGCTGCGTCATCGCGAAGAGCAGACAGACATCGGCGGCCTCGCCGCACGTGATGAATACCTTCTGCCCGGAGATCCGGTAGGAGTCTCCTTCGCGGACCGCGCGCGTCTTCTGGTTCGCCGCGTCCGAACCGGCGTCCGGCTCCGTCAGGGCAAAGCAGCCGAGCTTCTCTCCGCGGGCGAGCGGCGTGAGGTATCGCTTCTTCTGGTCGTCATTGCCGAACTTCTCGATCGGGTCGCAAACGAGAGAATTGTTGACGGACAGGATGACCCCCGTGTTCGCGCAGACCCGCGAGATCTCTTCGATCACGATCGAGTACGAGACGGTGTCCATCCCCGACCCGCCGTGCTCGGGGAGCACCGCGACCCCGGCGAGCCCGAGCTTGCCCGCTGCGGCGAAGACGTCCCGCGGAAACTCCCCCGTCTGATCGATCCGGGCGGCTTGGGGCCGCACAACGTCTTCCGCGAACTCTCGCACCGCCGAGAGGAGGAGCGACTGGTCTTCGGTCAGCTCGAATTCCATCGGGCCGGCAGTATACGGGCTAGGGAATGAGTTCCAGGTTCTCGGTCTCGAGCGTGCCGAGGAAGGAAAGCAGCGCCGTCACGTAGGTCGGCCAGGAGGCCTCTCGCGCGGCTCGGCGAAGCCCCGGCTCGTAGTGGCCAGGGCCTCGCGCCAGGACCCGGCGGACGGCAGCGGCGAGGGCGGCGGGATCTCCCGGCGTGAAGAGTTCCCCCGTTACCCCCGGCACGACGGTCTCGGCCAGCCCGCCCACCGCCGCCACCGCCATCGGGCGGCACGCCGCAATCGCGCGCGCGGCGATGCCGCTGCCCGAAACGTAGCGGTACGGGAGCACGA
>JBKJVY010000088.1:0-3764 GCA_046717185.1 Thermoanaerobaculia bacterium | reverse complement strand
TTTTCGCGCCGGCCTTTCCGGGCATGAACTCGGCGCCTCGCTGGATCGGCTTCAAATCCCGGAACGTGCCCCGGACTCCGTTGACGAGATAGAAGAACTCGACGTTTCTCGAGCCCTGCACGACGATCCGGTCGAGATCGATCCGCTGCACCGCGACCGTCGCCATCTGGCCGATCGGCGTCACCTGGATGCTCAGCCCCTCCTCGGCGGTCACCATCCGAAAGTCCTCGGGCACCTCGATCGTCGCGATGCCGCCGACGAACTTTCCCTTGCCGCGGAAGTAGGTGCCGGCCTCGGGACCTTCGAGCGACGTGTACTTGATGACGAGAGAGGGATCGGTCGGGTGCGGCTCGACGAAGTGCTTGACGCCCGTCGCCCCGATGTCGCCCGACCCGAAGACCGCCCAGGGCGGCCCGCCGGAATCGCTGCCGAAGCTCACGGCGAGGTGACCCAGCGCGACTTCACCGGTGCCGGTGGGGCTATCGAGGAGCACCCCGCTCACACCAACGCCGCCCCCGAAGCCACCGCTATTGCGCGAAATCCCGAGGACTCCGATGGCGTCGTTTCCGACGCCCCGCACACCCGAAGTCCAGCATCCCGTAAAGCAGTCGAGCGTGTCTCCCAGCGGATCGCCGTAGCCATTGACTCCCTTGACTCCGGCGGAGTCCGCGGCCGTGCTCGCCGTCGTGAACTTTCCTCCGAAGGTATGGCCGCTCGTTCCCAGCGCCCGGCCCAGGACCGCCGCCGTGCCGTGGCCCGTGCTCGCGGTCTGCGCCAGAATCGCCTGGCTCACGCCCGCTCCGGCGTCGGTGTTGTCGAACCGGGCGAGGGCGCCGGAGACGCTCCCTCGCAGGTCGAAGAAGTTGCCGGCGAGAAGAGTGTCCGAGAAGTAGCCGTTGACGTCGATGACGAGGTCGCCCGTCGCGCTCCCGATCCCCGCGTTGATCCGCACGCTCAGAGCGCCGCCCGCGCTCACCGGAACGATCGTGCCGTTCCCGAGGGCGATCTCACCGGCGCTCCAGTTGAGAACCGAAACGCTCGGGACCGGCCCGCCGGCAGGCCATGCGATCAGGTTGCCCGCGGCGTTCGGGGTGATGATGGTGAACTGGAAGGAGACGGCGTCGGCGCCCGCCGGAATGCCGCACTGGGCCGGCACGCCGACAACGGATCCGGTGATCTGAAACGTCCGCGTCCCCGTGTTGAGCACGGGCGGACCCGCCTGCCCCGAGAAGCCCTGTCCGGAGCGGGTATCCGCGATGCGGCACGGCGTGATCGCGACGAACGGGATCGCCGGCGTCACGTCGGTCATCGTCTGGATTCCGCCTGTCGAGGCGAGCGGCGTCCAGGTAGCGGCGGTCGGCCAGTTGGGGATCGGTCCCGAACCCGGACTCTGGGCGCGAGCTGCGCCGCCAATTGCGGCGACCGAGAGGCACACGGCGGAAACGACGCGGAGGGTTTTCATGAAGGACCTCTTCTTTGTGCGGACAGACGAAAAGGCCGCGCTCGAGAGCGCGGCCTGAATCTCACGGATTTGGAGGGAACGTTACTCGAAGTATCCGGTGACGTCGATGACGAGATGGACCGTGGCGGTCGAACCGGGCGCCACGTTGGCGTAAACGGAGATGTCTGATGTAGAAGGGGTAGCCACCAGGGGAACGATGGCGCCGTTGCCGACCGCGAACTCCCCCGCGTTGTAGTTCAAGACGCTCGTCAGTGGTGGTGTGCCCCCGAACGGGAAGGCCGCGAGGTTTCCGTTATCCGCCGGCTGCACGACGGTGAAATTGAAGACCACCGCCTTCGCCCCGGAGGGGATCGTGCAAAGGCCCCTCACCGGGAAATTCCGCGTCGCGTTGGGCGCGAGCGCCGGGCCGCCCGTCGGGCCGATCGGGCCCCGGGTGTCCGCAATTCGGCACGGGGTAATGGAGTAGAAACTCAACGGCCCGATGGCGGTTGCGTCGGCGGCGAAGAGAAACAGGCCTGCGGCGATCGCGGTTACAGAAGCGAACGACACCCAACTCGGCTTCTTCATGAACTGCTCCTCCCCGGAACGTCCTGGTTTTCGTGAATTCGACTCTGTTTTGTTCTAGCGTTTCAAACTCTCAAGCAGCAAGCAATATGCCCGAAGAATTGGGGGTCGGCCCCATCATCAACACGTTACCGATGAATCCTTTGCGACTGACAGGGTACACCCTTTCCAACGAGCCGTTGTCGGTTGAATGTACGCAGAATGACAAAATTTGGGCCGGGAAGTCAACCGTTCCGGTCCGGCAGCCTTCCGGCCTCCGGCTGCCGGTGCGCCGGCTTCCCGGACACAGGCGTGGTCGGAGGCGCGTGCTATAACCGCGCGGCCCGTGCGGAAGGTCCTTCACGTCGTCGGCGCCCGCCCCAACTTCATGAAGATCGCGCCCGTAATGCGGGCCCTCGCCCCATCTCGAGACGTCCGACAGCTCCTCGTGCACACGGGGCAGCACTATGACGCCCGGATGGCCCGGATCTTCTTCGAGGAGCTCGAGATTCCGCGGCCGGACCGGGACCTCGAGGTCGGCAGCGGCACCCAGGCGGAGCAGACGGCCGCCGTCCTCACCCGCTTCGAGAAGGTCGTCGAGGAGGAGCGGCCCGACCTCGTCGTGGTCGTCGGGGACGTCAACTCGACGCTTGCGGCGACGCTCGTCGCCGCAAAGGCGGGAGTGCCCGTGGCCCACGTCGAGGCCGGCCTGCGCTCCTTCGACCTGTCCATGCCCGAAGAAATCAACCGCATGGTGACGGATCGGCTCTCTTCCCTGTTGTTCACGCCGTCCCGCGACGCGGACGAGAACCTCGATCGCGAGGGCGTGCCCGCCGAGCGGGTTCACTTCGTCGGAAACGTCATGATCGACACCCTCCTCCGCGAGCGAGGCCGGGCGCCCTGGGACGCCGTTCGGGAGCGGCTCGGCGTGGAGGACAGGGGCTTCGCCCTGCTCACTCTCCACCGGCCGTCGAACGTCGACGACCCCGCGGCGTTCGCCCGGATCCTCGAGCGCCTGCAGCCGGTCGCGAACCGGTTCCCGATTCTCTTCCCGATCCATCCCCGGACGGCCCGCCGGATCTCCGAGAACGGGCTCGAGGCGGCCGCCCGCTTTCTCCGGTGTATCGAGCCGCTCGGCTACCGCGAGTTCCTCGCGCTCATGGACCACGCCGCGCTCGTTCTCACCGACTCGGGAGGGATCCAGGAGGAGACGACTGTCCTCGGCGTGCCCTGCTTCACTCTGCGGGACAACACCGAGCGCCCCGTCACCCTCGCGGAGGGCACCAACCGGCTCGTGGGAGCCGACGCCCGCGGACTCGCGAAGGCGTTCGCCGAGCTCGAAGAGGGCGGAGACCGGCGCGGGCGAACGCCCGAGAAGTGGGACGGCCGGGCCGGCGAGCGAGTCGGCGCGGTGATCGAGCGGTTTCTCGCCGAATGAGTCGAGGCGAGCCCCTGCCGAGACCGGTCGCTCTCGCCCGGTGGCTGATGAGGTTCTTCCCGCTCGAGCCGGATCCGCGGACGACGTCGTTCTACGTGGCCAGCCTCGGAAAGTCCGGGCTTCCGCCGGACGCGGTGGACCGGCTGCTCGCGGAGTCCCGGAACACGTACGACGACGAGAAGGAAATCCCGTTTCTCGACCTCTACTTCCGTTTCCCGGTGCGAGACCTCCTGTCCGGGCGGTCGCTGCTCGACCTCGGATGCTCGGTGGGCGGTCGGAGCGTCCGGCTCGCGGAGACCCTCCAGGTTCCCCGGGTGTACG
>JBKJVY010000087.1:0-3127 GCA_046717185.1 Thermoanaerobaculia bacterium | reverse complement strand
CTTCTCGGCCGCGACGCGGTTGGCTCCCTCCCGCCCCTCTTGCTGGCGCAGGAAGCCGTGCCCGGCGCCGTCGTAGACGTTGGTCTCGTAGAATTTTCCGAGCCGCTTCATCTCGGCCTCCGCGGGCGGGAGGGTCGCGTTCACGCGCGCGTCGTCTCCGGCGTAGTGTCCGAGCACGGGCGCGCCGACCCGGGCGAGCTCCGTGGTCTCCGGCGAAGAGCCGTAGTAGACGACGGCGCCATCCAGGGCCGGCTGCGTGGCGGCATAGCCGAAGCTCCGCGCGCCTCCCCAGCAGAACCCGATCGTCGCGCTCTTTCCGTTGGAGGCGGGGAACCGCACGGCGTAGTCGTGCACGGCGTTCAGCCGGGCGGCCGTCTCGTCTGGAGTCAGGCCGCGCACGAGAGCGGCGACTTCGTCGCGGGTCGCGACGGACTCCGTCCCTCCGCCGCCCGGCCCCCGGCCGGAGATCAGGTCCGGGGCGACCGCGATGAATCCCTCCCTGGCGATCTGGTCGGCGACGGCGCGGATCCAGTCGCTCAGCCCGTAGATTTCGTGGATGACGATGACGACGCCCGCCTTGCTCTTCCGCTCCGGGTAGACGACCCACGTCCGGATCGGCGCGCCGCCCGCTGCCAGCTTCACGTCAACGTACTCGCCGTGCCGCGGCGACTTCTCGAGCCTCTCCAGCGCGCCCTGCTCCGACGGCGGCAGAGGATCACCGGCCGGAGCCGTGGGGGCCTCCGCTTCCACCGCCGCGGGAGCGGCTGCGGGTGGAGAAGCCTGGCTCCGGCAGGCGAGAGACTGGAACGAGAGCACCAGGATCGTGGAAAAAACCGTAACGGCGCGCATGGCCACCTCCTCGGGTCGTTCTACTCTCGTCTTCGACGGGGACTCAGGACGATGGGCTGCCGCGGGATGAGAGCGGGAGCGTCGATCACGTAGGCGTCCTGGTGCGCGGTCGCCCCGAAACCCTGTCGGATCGCACCGCCCGGAAGGTGCACCGAGTTGCCGAGCACCGCCGCGTAGATCCCGTGGCGGCCCGTCGCCATCGGCGCGAGCCGCGTCCACGTGCCGGTTGCGGCCTCGTACGCCTCGACCTCGTGGAAGATGCCATTCGGGTCGAGCGCGTTTCCCTCGCCGCCGAAAACGTAGAGGCAGCCGGCGACGACGGCGCCCGCGATCCCGGAGCGGCCGGTTGGCAGGGCAGCCTTACGCGTCCACGCGTTCGTCGCTGGGTCGTACGCTTCGTGGCACGTCTGGTTTCCCGGCCGGCCCCCCGCCACGTAGAGCTTTCCGCCGATCACACCGCCGGCGGTGTGGTTGCGCGCACAGCTCATCGTAGCGAGCGTCGTCCACCGGTTCGCCGAAGGGTCGTAGACCTCGACCTCGTTTCCGGCCATCCCGCCGCCGGCTCCGCCCGCGACGTAGATCCGGCCGCCCAGGACCCCCGCCGCCGGCGTGCCTCCGTGCACGAAAGCGGAGGACGCGCGCTCCGCCCACGCGTCGTCGATCGGGTCGTAGGAGAAGACGCGGTTGCTCGTTCCGCCCCCGACGTAGAAATGTCCACCGAGCGAAACCGCCCACGCGTGGTCGGTTCCCGCCGGCAGGTTCGCGCGGGCCGTCCAGCGGTTGGTCGCCGGATCGTAGACGTCGGTCGCGTTCGCGCGCCCAACGAGCCCTCCGACGGCGTAAATCCTCCCGCCGAGCTCCGCGGCCGCGAGCTCCTGGCGCGCCTCGGGCATCGGCGCGAGCGCGACCCATCGGCCGGCGGGGCAGTCGCCCCGCACCCGCGGTGCGGAGAGCGCGACGAGGAGGAATGCCAGGGAGCGAGAGAAGGCGTTCATGAAGTCGTCACGACGAAGATACATCCGTGGCACTTCGCTTGCTCCTTTTCCTTTCCGTACTGGGATTGAGGAGAAAGGGGTTCCAGAAATGAAGAGAAACGTTGCGCTTCGGCTGGTCGCGGTTGGTCTGTTTCTGGCGGTCGGGACGTCGGCCTGTAACGACGACAACGACGTGGCGGGGACTCGCGGGGCGCTCGCCGTGTTGAACGTCGACGCGCCGAGCTTCGCGCAGTCCGGAGTCGAGTTCGGCGTCGAGATCGACGCGGCGAACGTGGGCATCTCGAACGTGCGAGACGGACGGGTCGAGATCACTTTCGAATCGCCGTTACGCCCGCGCACGGTCCAGGCCTCCGCCGGAACGACCGCATCCGTGTCGGGCGACCGCGTAACCTGGAACCTGGGGACGCTCGACCCAAACACGAGGTCCCGCCTTCAGGTCCGCGTGATGGGTACCCTCTCGGCCGGCGAAGCCAGCCGATCCGCGAGGATTCGCGCGGAGCTGACGGCGCTGGGAATCACGGCCGGCGAAGCCGTCGCCACCGATTTCGTCACGGTCATGCCCTGATGGTTCCCCGCGCGCCCTGGGGAAAGGTCGCGAAGGGGCGAGATCAAGGCGGCGCTCGTTGTCCTTTCCCTTCTGCTGACTGCCTGCGCGAAGCCGGCCGCTCCGCCCGAGCTTCCCCCGAAGGGCGCCAGCTTCGTCAATCGCGTGTGGAGGGTACAGACCTCGACCAGCGTGTCGCCGGACACGCTCTACGTTTTTCTATCGGACGGGACCCTCGTCATCACATCGTCGAACGGCACGCCGGCGCTCGGGACCTGGAAGTACGACAACGGAAAGTTGACCATGGTCGAGGAGTCCCGGCCGTACGAGGTGGAAGTGCTGGCGCTCGGCGCCACCGAGTTCCGAATCCGGATTCATAATCCGGGGGAGCCGGTGGAGATCACGTTCGTTCCGGCGGACGCGCCACCGGGGACAAGAGGGACGATTTCCTGACGCACGATCCGACGCGACGAATGCTCGTTTTTGAGTTCGTGTACCTGCCCCTCTCCCACCTGTGGCGCGCCGAGGCCCACAGTCGCCTGGGCCATCCGACGGAGGCCGCGGCAAACTACGAAGCGTTCATCGCTCTCTGGAAGGACTGCGATCCCGAGCTTCTGCCGATGCTCCAGCTTGCCAGGCAGAGGCTCGGAGCGCTTGGCGCGCAGAACGAGCCGGCGTCCTCGAACGCTCAACCCCGCTAAGAGGGATGATCTCAGAGAAATCGTGATCGGCCGGACCG
>JBKJVY010000086.1:0-3058 GCA_046717185.1 Thermoanaerobaculia bacterium | reverse complement strand
CGGAAGCGCCGCGCGGGGTCCCAGAGGCTCCAGCGAAGCTGCAGGGCCACCGAGCCCGACTGCGCCCCGCGCGAGAATCGCGCCCGGGCGTCCTGGTAAGAGCCCGCCGCCTCGAGAGACGGGAGCGCCGAGAGGCGTTCGACCCGCAGCGCTTCGCGCGCGGCCAGCGCGTTCGCACGCGCCGCGGCGAGCTCCGGAGAGCCCGACAGGGCTTCGCGGGTCCATTCGTCCAGAGTGTTTCCCGGCTCTTCCGGGTCCTCAGCCGGAGAGGCTGTGAGTCGGAGGGGCCGATCGGACGGCCAGCCGAGCAGGCTCCGCAGCCGCGACCGGAGCAGCTCCGCTTCGGATCGCGCCCGGGCGGCCTCCACCTCCCGCCGGCGCCGCCGGGAGCGGGCCCGCAGCAGATCGGAGGCCAGAGCGGCGCCCAGCTCCCGCCGGGCCTGTGCCTCGCGCTCGAACCCTCGGGCCGCCTCGAGCGACTTCTCGGAAGCCTCCACTTCCCGGTCTGCCGCCGCGACTCCGTGAAACACCTCGGTCACGGCGAGACGGAGGTCGCCACGCGCCCCACGGGCCCGCTCCCCTTCCGCTTCCGCGGCGGCGCGCGCGCGGGAAGCCGCCGCGCGCAGCGCGCCCGAGACGTCGAGCGGCAGACGCGCACCGAGCGAGGTCTCGAAGTTCGAGTCAGAGCCGGGGCGGTTCAGACTCCCGAGCGCGAGGTCCTCGGAGGAGAGCTCGCCCCGGTTGAGCTTCTGCGCGAAGACTCGGGCCGGCACGTCGGTGCGCCCCCACGCCGCGTCGAGGCCGACCGAAGGCAGCCAGAACCGACCTGCGGCTCTGGCCCTCTCCGAAGCCGCCCGGGCGGCCTCCGAGGCAGCCGCCAGGCCGGGATCGGCGCGCTCGGCGAGCGAGATCGCCTCGGCCAGCGTGAGCGGAGGCGGCTCCTGCGCCGCGGCCGCCGCCGAAACGAAAGCCGAAACGGCCAGGAACAGCGAGCCTCTGCTCGGCCAGGTCATCTGGAGGCCCCCCATCGGTAGGGGGCGGAGCCTTCGGGGTCGAAAATAGCAAGTCCCTCCGTTCCGGTGTCAAGAACTGGCGCGTCCGCCGGCAACCCCACAAGCTGTCGGCAATCCCGCCCTTCCTCGGTCCATCGGCTGAGAGCCGCGCCGGCGCGAAAAGGTTCCCGGTTGCCGCGAACGCTCTGCTTCGTTACGGTGTGCCGGTGGCGAACGCGACCCGCGCGGAGACGATTGACCGGCTCGCCGTCGAGCTGGCGGACCCGCTCTTCAACTTCGGCTACCGGATGTGCGGAAACCGAGAGGATGCCGAGGACGTCGTCCAGGAGACGTTCCTCTCCGCCTGGCGGGCGTGGGACTCCTTCCGCGGCGACTCGAGCCCGAAGACCTGGCTCTACGCGATCGCGAGCCGCGTCTGCCTGCGCAAGCGCCGACATCGGTCGGGCGAGCCGAATCGCTTTCTCTCGCTCGAGGAGGTCCTGCCCGGTCCAGAGAGCGCGCTCGCGTCCCCTTCCGACGTCGCGGACCGGAACGAGGCGCGGGAGCGCGTGCGGCGCGCCATCCTGCGGATCCCGCCGACCTACCGCGGGCCGCTCGTACTGAAGGACATCGAAGGGCTTTCATTGCGGCAGATCGCGAAGGCGCTGCGCCTGAAGGTTCCGACCGTGAAGACCCGAATCCACCGGGCGCGACTCGCGCTCCGCAAGGAGATCCTGGGCGAGCCCTACGGCGGGGCGGCGCCGGCCGCGAAATGTCTCGCGGCCCTCCGACAGGCTCTCGAGCTGCTCGACCGGGGCGGGGTGCCCTCAGCCGCCCACCTGTGCGCCCGATGCCGTCAAGTGTATCGCATTCTCGCCTTCGGCCGGGATGCGTGCTCGGCGCTCTCGGGCGAGGTTCTGGCCGCGGCGGCGAGGGCGCGGCTCTGGAGCCGGCTCCGGGCGGAGGCCTCCGGGCCGCCGGCTCGATCGGCCAGCGTACCTCCTCCGCTGCCCGGGAACGGAAAGGGGCGCCGCCGCCGGTAGGAAGAAGCGGCGCAAACCAGAGCGTCCGCGCCCGGGGCTACCTAGCCGTGAACGGGCGATGTCCGGACTACGGCGTGCGTCCCGCTCGAATCGGACCGCAAGGCCTACGGTGCGAGCTCGGTTCTGCCCCCGGAGCCCGACCGGTCGATTTGAGGCCCTCGCGTTCCGATCCAATCCTTCCGCTGTCGTCGGAAGGGCATCGACAGAATCCGACCGATCGTCACGTCCTCCGGCTCCCCGTATGCCGGAACTCCGACGACGATCTTTTCCTGCGGCACCGAGAGCCTCATGGTCCTGTGCAGGTAATCCCAGCCCGAGAACAGGCTGGACCAGTTGCTGTCCGTCTCGTTTCGCCAGTCGGAATGGTGGATGCCGTGCATGCGCGGAGTGACGATGAGCCGCACGAGGATGCGCTCGAGCCGGAGCGGCAGTCGCGTGTTGGAGTGGTGAAAGAGGATGGAGGCGACCAGGAGCGCGTGGAAGACCCAGATCGCGGCCGGCGAGGGTCCGATGACGATGACCTGCAGGACGCGCCAGCCGATCGAGAGGGCATGCTCCCCGAAGTGGAACCGGAGCGCGGTCGAGGCGTCCATGTCACGGTCCACGTGATGCACCAGATGGAATCGCCAGAAGAAAGGCACGACGTGGTTGATCCGGTGCCAGTGCCAGAGCGTGTAATCGAGCAGCACAACGGCGAGCGCAATTCCGAGCGCAGCGGGCAGCTCGACGAGGTTCAACAGACCGACACCGCGCCGTTCTGTCCAGTGGACCAGGGGCATGAGGATCGGTGCCTGCAGGAGAGTGACGATCGCGAGGGAGAGCGCCCCTGTTGTGAAGTTGCGGACCGTCCTTCGGAGGCGCGGCTCGAGTCGACGGCGCAACGGCCGCCCCGTTTCTACGGCAGCCATCGCGGTAAACCCCGCCGCGAGGATGACCGCACCGACCCAGAACGCCGGAACGTCTTTCAAGTGCGGTTCAGTATGTTCCTGCCGAGCGCGATTGTGCGAACGGTCAAGGGCGCCG
>JBKJVY010000085.1:0-3416 GCA_046717185.1 Thermoanaerobaculia bacterium | reverse complement strand
TCGTGATCGAACCCACGGACGAGCCCACCCTGACGCTCGTTGCTCCCTACCCCTCCGACTCGGTCGGGCCGGCCCCGCTCCGGCTCGTCGTTCGGGCGAAGCTCGCCGACGAGGAGCTTCCGAGCTCGTTCACCAGCTCGCTCACTCGCTCGACCGGGCAAAGCACGATCCTCGTCGAACTCGCCGCCTCCTGGGCGTTCGCCGAGGGCAGATAGACTTTCTCGAACCCGAGCGCGGCGACCTCGCGCAATCGCGCCGGGGCTGCGGGCACTCGCCGAACCTCTCCCAGAAGCCCGATCTCCCCGAAGAAGACGGCAGACCCCGGAAGCGGCCGACCGCTCACCGACGACAGGAGCGCGGCAACCACGGCGAGGTCGGCAGCGGGCTCCGTCACCTCGAACCCCCCCGCGCACGAGACGAACACTTCGCGAGACGAGATCGGAACTCCGGCCCTCTCGAGAACGGCTAGCAGTAGCGCGAGCCGTCCACCGTCCACTCCAATCGCGACCCGCCGAGGCGAGCCCGCGATCGCGGGCCCCACGAGCGCCTGGACCTCCAGCAGAAGCGATCGCGTCCCCTCGCGAGTGGCGGTGACCGCGCTCCCTGGCAGGCCCGCCCGCCGCTCCGACAGGAGGGCGGCCGAGGCGTTGGCGATCTCCACGAGCCCCGCTCCCGTCATCTCGTAGAGAGCAACCTCGTCAACGGCGCCGAAACGATTCTTCGTCGCACGCAGCACACGCCGCGAGGAGCCGCGCTCGCCGTCCACGGACACGACGGCATCCACCAGGTGCTCCAGCGAGCGCGGACCCGCAAGGCTGCCGTCCTTCGTGACGTGGCCCACGAGTATGACCGGCACGCCGCGTTCCTTCGCGTATCGCACGAGCGTGCCCGCCGACTCCCGGACCTGCGAGACGGTCCCGGGCGCGGACGCGAGCGCGGGGTGGCGCAGCGCCTGGATCGAGTCGACGAACACCGCTCCCGGGGAGCGCGCCGCGGCCTCCGCGACGACGCGTTCGGCATCGGTCTCCGCCACGACGAACAGCCCGTCTTCCGACACGCCGAGCCGGTCGGCCCGCAGGCGCACCTGCTCGGCCGACTCCTCACCCGCCGCGTAAAGCACCTCCCCGGCCGAAGCGGCAATCCCTCGCGCGGCCTGGAGGAGGAGTGTCGACTTCCCGATCCCCGGCTCCCCGCCCACGAGCACGACCGATCCGGCCACGAGGCCGCCGCCCAGCACCCGGTCAAAGCCCGCGAGGCCGGTCTCGAGCCGCCCCCCGGGCCGAGGGGACACCTCGGACAACCGCGTCGCTCGCGGCTCGCCCGCCGGAGCGGCCGGAACGGGCGCGCGGGCAACCTGCTCGACGTAGGAGTTCCATTCTCCGCACTCCGGGCATCGGCCGAGCCACTTCGGCGCCGACGAGCCGCAGGATTGGCAGACGAAGAGCGGGGTCGTCTTAGGCGACATGAGCGCTGCGTAAGACGTCCGACGTAAGACGAAACACAAGGGAAGGCACCCTATGAAAGTTTTGTCTCACCTCTCACGTCTCACGTCTCACGTCTAACGCCCCAGGGGTATCGACCCCAGCAGGTACTTGATGTCGTCGTCGCTCCAGCGCAGTCCGCCGCCGAAAAAGAGGGAGTCCGCCTTCCGGTCGACGTTCAGGAAGTCGTCCCAGCCCCCGGTCACGAAGACCGACGGCGAGAAGTAGAAGCGCGACGTCACCTTTGCGTGCGCCGAATAGCCCGGGCGGTTGAAGTCCCACAGGTCCGCGGAGAAGCGGAGCCGGTCTTTGAGCGTGCGGTAGTCGATGCCGCCCCCCCCCTTGGACTCGAGCAGACCCGCGCGGATCGCGAGGTCGTTCCACCGGTATCCGAACATCGCCGACACGGCGAAGTCGTCCTTGCGCTCTTCGGTGTCCGTGATCGTTTCCTCGGTGTGCCCGTCGGGGAAGACCGTCCGCTCGATCGTCGTCGTGTTCTTCCGCCGGCCGAAGGGCTGGCTCGAAAGCTCCACCCGGTAGAAGCGCGGGGACTCGGCCGGATTGACGTCGAGCGTGAAATAAGCCTTCCCCTTCGAGTGCGAGGCGAGATACTCCGACCGCAGGCCGAGGTCGATCTTGATTTTCCCAACGGCGCCGATCGCCTTGTTGAGCCCCGCGACGCCCTCTTTCACCGCGACGAGGGCGTCGTTCAGGTTCTTGTGCGTCTCGTCGCTCTGAACGAGCTTTCCGACGGTGCCCTCCCCTCCACGGATCTGGCCGGTGATCTGGTTCAGGTTCTCGGTCGTCGTCTGGAGCTTGCCCGAGATGTCGCGGATGTTCGAAAGGCCGCCGGATATGTTGCCTTCGTTGGACGCCACCAGGGTATCGACGCGGGCGACGAGCTCCGTCATGGCGGCAGAGAACTCGCGGAAATTCCCCACCGTGGCGTCCACGCTCGCGCGGTTGGACTCCACCATGATCCGCACCTGCTCGCTGATCAGCCGCATGTTCTCAACAATCGTGACGAGCCGCTCTTCTCCCTCGCCGCCTCCGATCGATTCCTTCAAGCTCCGCGTGATCTCCTTGATGTCCACCTCGATGTCACGCGCGCGCTTCGTGATCTCGTCGAAGGTAACGGGCATGCCTCCGACGAGGACGGACGCGTCGGGGAGCGGCGGCGCCCCGAAAGGTCCCGGAACGAGCTCGACGTACTTTTCGCCGAGGAGGCCCTGACTCTCGATGGAGGCGGAGGCGCCCTGCCGCAGGGCAACGTCCCGGTCGAGCACGATGTCGACCAGGGCCTTCCCGTCCACGAGGCGGATCTTGGAAACTTTTCCGACGCGCACGCCGGCCACCCGCACCGCCGTCTTTTCGTCCAGACCGGCGACGTCCTTGAACTCGACGGTGACCCTGGTCGGCTTTCCCCGCCCGATCCGGAGGTCTTCGATTTTCCAGATGAGAAGTCCCGTGATCGCAAGAACGACCAGAAAAAACGCTCCGACCTTTGCCGCCGTGCTCATGAGCCCTCCGGAACCGCAGTCTTCCCTTCCCTCTCGAACTCTACCGTGAGCGGCCCGTCCGCGCGCCCCTCGACGAACTGGCGAACGGCCGGGTCCTTCGACTTCAAAAACTCCTCGGGCGTCGCCTCGTAGGCAAGCTTCCCGCCGTAGAGGAGCGCGACCCGGTCGCCGATCTTCCGCGCGCTCGGGATGTGATGGGTGATCGTCACGATCGTGACGTCGAGCCGCTCCTTCAGCTCCAGGATCACTTCGTCGATGACGTCCGTCATGATCGGGTCGAGCCCGGTGTTCGGCTCGTCGAACAGCAGGATCTCGGGGCTGTGGGCGATCGCGCGCGCGAACCCGACGCGCCGTCGCATGCCTCCCGAAAGCTCGGACGGCCGCTTGGCCTCGACGTTGGGGAGATGAACCATCG
>JBKJVY010000084.1:0-3238 GCA_046717185.1 Thermoanaerobaculia bacterium | reverse complement strand
TGATAGAACTCTGTCGGATCCAGCTTCTCCAGCAGATGTTTGGGGTAGTAGACCGTCCAGTCGTCCAACGGGATTCCTTTCGCCTCCTTGTGACAGGTGATCCTGTACGTGCTGTCGTCCTGCACGGTCAGAGAAAAGGCGCCGGGCGACACCCTCAGGACCGCGGGATGACTGAGCAGGTCCAGGGTGAACTTGACGTCGTGGGCAGTGACCGGAACACCGTCATGCCACCGGACGTCCTTCCGCAGGTGGACGGTCCAGTCGCGGTAGTCCGGCGAGTGCTCCCAGCGTTCGGCCAGCCGGCCCTCCAGCTCCCCCTTGGCGTTGCGGGCCGTTAGCGGCAGGAACACGAGGAACTTCCCGGGCATATCCCAGGACGGCCCGATCGCCGCCTCCTTGAAGTAGAAAACCGTAATGGTCGACGTCGCGCTGCGCGCTCGCTCGCGGCCGCGGCCACATCCGGCGGCGACGAAGGCAAGAACACACAGACACGGGAGCAGCCGCCGGCACAGGCCGGTTCGCCGATGCCGGTTCAAGACGTCCCTTTCACTCCGCTTTCCGATCCTCCAGCCACAGATCCTCCATGTGCTCGACCGGGTCAGTTCGCCACGGACTGCTGAGTCCGCGGATACGCCGGTGGGCAATATAGGTGTTGACCTGCGGAGTGAGAAATGAAATCGGCACGTCCGCGCGAAAGATTTCCATGAGGCCCCGATAGATCCCGTCCAGCTCTTCCGGGTCTGCCGTGACCATCGCCCGATCGATCCGCCTGGCGACCTCAGCGTTCCTGTACCCGATCGGAGAACTTCTACCGAGGTACTGCTGAAGCCACCACGCGCTGTGCCGGAAGTGCCAGAACGCAGCCTCGAACTTCCCACTCTTCAACCTGTCAGCGATGCCCGAGCCCAAGAGCTGCAGATCCATCCGCACGCCGATGCGACGGAGCTGATCCTGGACGTACACGGCTGCCTGCTCGTCTCCGGGCTGGACCGAGGTGCCAGGAAGCACGATCGCGGTGAAGCGGAAGGGTCTCCCGTCTCTCTCGCGCACCGCATTCCCATGTCGAACGCGCCAGCCGGCTGCGTCGAGCAGCGATCGGGCTTCTGCCGGATCATAGGGCAAGGGCGCCGGCAGCTGGCCGCGCCGAAGCTGGCGGCGCGTAAAGACGCCATCGAAGATGGGCAGGGTGTCAGGCAGGTGGAGTACCTGCAGCAGTTCTCGCCGATTGATCGCCAACGTGAGCGCCCGGCGGATGTTCGGATCACGGAACAAGGGATCATCGTTCTGCCAGTAGATGACTCGGGCGAGATCCGGACCGAGCGCGTAATACACGCGGAACCGCGGATCCGACGATAGCTTGGGAATTTCAGCCGGGTTGGCCCACGGCAGTGCATCAACGTTTCCGCTCAGGAGCTCGGTCAACCCGGCGTCTCCCGCGAACTTGAGCACGACCCGCTCGATCTTCGGCTTCCCCCGGTAGTAATCGGGGTTGGCCTCGAATTCCATCATCGTGTCGGGCAGGTAGCGAACGAAGCGGTAAGGACCGTTGCCCACCGGGTGCGTCCAGAACTCCCATTCTTCGAGCTTCTTCGGGTCGAGGTGTTCCAGCAGGTGCTTCGGGTAGTAGACCCACCAGGAGTCCCAGCGGGCGGTGGTCTGCGTGTAGCGCACCCTGACGGTCGAGTCATCGAGCACGGTGATCGATTCGATGAGGAATGGCGTTGCGTCCCGCACGTGAGCCAGGAGGTCCACCGTGAATTTGATGTCGTGCGCGGTGACCGGCACGCCGTCGTGCCAGCGGACATCGGTGCGCAAATGGTACGTCCACTCGCGGTAGTCGGGAGAGTGTTCCCACCGTCGGGCGAGCCGCCCCTCCAGATCGCCGTTCTCGTCTTCTGCAACCAGGGGGAGGAAAACGAGAAACTTTGCCTCCATGTCGAACGCCGGGGTCAGGGTTTGCTTGCCGCAGCAGTAGGCGACGGTGAGCGTGGAGCCACGCGAGTAGGCGCGATCTCTTGCGCGTCCGCACCCTGCGGAGGCGAGCGTCAGGAAGCAAGCGCCGGCGAGCATCCACCGCAGCCGTGTGATCTCGCCGGCGAATGGCATGTTATCCGCCTGTCGACGGGTGCTCCGGTGCCAGTTGCCTCATGACAAAGGTGACCTGACGATGCCCGACAACAGGGGAAACGGCTCGGAGGAGGCGCTTGAGGATGCACCAGCCCATCAGCGCTCATCCTCGATCCACAAGTGCTCCGCCGACCACAGCGGATTGGCGCGGAATGGACTGCTCAGACCCTTGACCTTCCGATGTGCGACATACGACTCGACGTTCAAAGTGAGATACGTAAACGGCAGGTCTTCGCCAACAACTGACGCCAGGCCGCGGAAAATCTCGTCCATTTCATCGGGGTTCCGTGTGTTCTGCGTCGCGTCGAGCAGCGTGGCAACGCGGGGATTGCGGTAGCCGATCGGAGAGTCCTTGCCGAGAAAACGAACGAGATCGTCAACGCGGGACCAGAAAAGCTCGAGCACCGCGTCGAATTCTCCTGCGCTCATCCGCCCACGCAGGACTCCGTGCTCCAGTGTCGTGATGTCCATCCGAATCCCCACCTGCCGGAGCTGGGATTGAACGTACACCGCTGCCGCTTGCCACTCGGAGTCGGAACCCACGACTAGCGAAAACCGGAACTCTCGACCGTCTCGCTCCCGAACTCCATCGCCATCGAGGTCTCGCCAGCCGGCTTGATGGAGCAGCGTGCTCGCCAGTTCACGGTCGTACGGCAGCGCCTCGGGTAGCTTCCCTTCCCAGTATTGTCGCTGCGTATAGACCCCATCGACGACGGGGAGCTTTTCCCACATGTTGAGCACTCGATGGAGCTCGCGCCGGTTGATGGCATGCGTCAGCGCCCGACGCACACGGGGGTCCCCGAAGAGGGGGTTCCGTTGATTCCAGAGGATGACTTGTAGCGCCAGGATGTCGTCCCAGACCTCGTAGTACACGCGAAAGCGGGGATCGTCCTTTATCGCAAGCACGTTGGCCCCCTCGCTGAAGCTACTCACTGCATCCACGTTTCCGCTCAGGAGCTCCGTCACTGACGGGGGACCGAACTTGACGATCAACCGATCGATCTTCGGCTTGCCCAGCGCGTAATCGGGGTTCGCTTCGAACTCCATCGAGGTCTCTGGCACATGTCGGAGGTAGCGGTATGCGCCATTTCCCACCGGGCGCGTCCAGAAC
>JBKJVY010000083.1:0-3941 GCA_046717185.1 Thermoanaerobaculia bacterium | reverse complement strand
GCGCCAGACCTCGAGGTTCTGCTCCGAGAGCGAGCGCGCCGCGGCCACGTCTCTGCGGTCGAGCGCGGTCACCGCGAGCGCGTTCAACGACACCGCGGCCGCCCATTTGTCGTCCGTCTCCCGATTGATCTCCAGGCTCTCGGTGAGCAACAGGGTGGCGAGCTCGTAGTCCCTCTGGGCGCCGGATAGAACGCCGGCGGCAAACAGTGCGCGGGCCCGCACCTTGTCGCGCGCCGCGGCGCCCGGAAGAGCCAGGAGCTTCGCCAACCATTCCCTCCCCTCGGATATGAACTCGCGGCGCTCCCAGAACTGAAAGAGCGCCCCGCCGAGCCGCAGGCCCCACGGCGCCTGATCATTCCGGCACAACCATTCGAGCGCCGCGCGGAAGTTCGCGTGCTCACGCTCGCACCGGTCGAGCCACTGGGACGGCTCGACCCCGGCGTCCGCCGACCCGACTTCCTCCGCGAGAACGAGACAGTAGGCGGCGTGCGCGCGGCGGGTGATCGGCTCGTCGCCGGAGGCGGCAAGGCGCTCGAGCGCGTACTCGCGGATGGTCTCGAGCATGAGGAAACGCGGCTCCTCGCGGTCCGCCTCGATCTGCCGCGTCAGACTCTTGTCGACCATCGACGACATCCCGTCGAGGGGGTCGACGCCCAGATCCTCCTGTGCGTTGCAGACCGCTTCGACCGCCTCCAGGGTGCAGCCGTCCACGAAGACCGACAGCCGTCGGAAGAGCTTCTGCTCCTCCAGGTCGAGGAGATCGTGACTCCACTCGATGGCCCCGCGCAGGGTCCGCTGCCGGGCGGGCTGATCGAGCGCGCCCCCCGTCAGGAGCTGCAGCCGCTTCTCGAGCCTCGACTGCATCGCGGAGGGCGAGAGCAGCTTGACGCGCGCCGCCGCGAGCTCGAGCGCGAGGGGCAACCCGTCGAGGCGTGCGCAGATCTCCGCGATCTGCGGTGCGTTCTCCTTCGTCAGCGCGAAGTCGGGCTTGACCGCCTGTGCTCGCTGAAGGAAGAGCGCGACCGACTCGAACTGCGTGAGGCGTTCCAGCGAGGGAAGCGCGTCGAGGTCGGGCAGCTCGAGCGGCGGCACGGGGAATTCGTGCTCCCCATAGACGTGGAGTGGCGAACGACTCGTGACGACCACCTTGATCCCGGACGCCGAGGCGACGAGATCCGCCAGGGTCGGAGCGGCCTCCGCCAGCTGCTCGAAGTTGTCGAGAACGAGGAGCCCGGGCGTGCGTCCGGCGGCAGCGAGGTGCTCTTTGAGCGAGTCTCGAAGCGTTTGCCCGGTTACTTCCCGGACCCCGATCGCCCGGCAGATCGCCGCGACCATCTGCTCGGCGTCGCGGGCAGACTCGAGCGGAACGAACGAGACGCCCGCAGGAAAGAGCGCCGACATGTCTTCGGCAACCTGCAGGGCGAGCCGCGTCTTTCCGATCCCGCCGAAGCCCGTCAAGCTGACGATCCGGACGTCGGACCGCTCGAGCAGCGCGCGGAGAGCCGTCCGCTCCTTCTCCCGCCCGACGAAGCGGGTCCGCGGGACCGGGAGGTTCGCCGGCCGCGAGCCGCGGCTTTCCGCCGGCGATTCCATGAGTCGCTCTCGCAACGCGGCCAGGTCGCGCGCGAGATCGCGGGTCGACGAGTAGCGCTCGTCCGGATCCTTCGAGAGGCAGCGATCGACGATCCAACAGAAGGGCGCGGGCAGGCTGGGGTTGCGCGAAGCGATCGGCTCGGGGTCTTCCTGGAGGATCGCGGCCAGAGTCTGCACGTGCGTGTCGCCCCGGAAGGCCCGTGCTCCCGTCGCGAGCTCGTAGAGAACGGCGCCCAGAGAGAACTGATCCGATCGGAAGTCGAGCGGCCGGCCGGCGGCCTGCTCCGGCGACATGTAGCCGACCGTGCCGACCACCATCCCGCTCTCCGTCTGTGAGCCGACGCCCGTGAGCGCTTCGGAGAGGTCTCCCGTGGCGGGAGCGACGAGCTTGGCGAGACCGAAGTCGAGGATCTTCACGAATCCGTCGTTGGAGACCATGAGGTTTTCGGGCTTGAGGTCCCGGTGGACGATTCCCGCCGCGTGCGCTTTGGCGAGCCCGTCGGCGATCTGCGCGGCGATCGAAAGCAGGCGACGCAACGGAAGCTGTCCCGCGACAATCAGCTCGCGCAGGCTTGCTCCTTCGACCAGCTCCATCGCGATGTAGAAGGTCGAATCCGCCTGCCCGATCTCGTAGATCGTCACGATGTTGGGGTGATTGAGCGCCGACGCCGAGCGCGCCTCCTTCTCGAGCAGACGGAGCCTCAGCGGATCGGACGCCAGCGCCGCCGGAAGGATCTTGATGGCGAGTTCGCGGCCAAGGCGCGTGTCCCGCGCCCGATAGACCTCCCCCATCCCGCCCTGGCCGAGCGGCGCGAGGATTTCGTGCGGACCAAGACGGGTTCCGGGTGCGAGAGCCATGAATGCGGGAAATCTTACCGTCGCCGCCCGTGTCAGACTCGGTAAAATGCAGGAGGGTGCATGGACGTTCGAGCGCTGCAGAAACCGTTGAAGGAACGTTACCGGTCCGACCCAGGGAGCTCGCGGATCACGTTGACGGCCCGCGGCAGCGAACGCAATGCCCCAATCGCCTGCTCGGTGGATATCGGGCGCGCCGCGTACGCCGCCGAGGCCCACACGGGGGTCGGAGGCGCGGGGACGGCCGGCTGCTCCGGGGATCTCCTCCTCGGCGCGCTCGCAGCCTGCGCGCAGATCACCTGCCAGATGGTCGCCGCCGCGATGGGAATCTTGACCCGTCGGATCGCTGTGACGGTCGAGGGCGATCTCGACCTCGCTGGAACGCTCGGGGTCTCCCGCGACGTTGCCGTCGGGTTCGAGCGAATTCGCCTGAGTTTCAACGTCGAGGCGCCCGACGCGACGGAGGACCAGCTACGTTCCCTGCGCGAGAAGACCGAGCAGTACTGCGTCGTGATGCAGACTCTCGCGAAGCCGCCGGCGATCGAGACGGAGTGGAAAGAGCCCGCTCGATAAGCGAGCAGGCTCGCTTCAAACCCGTCGCCAGATACAGATTTCGGCTTCGGCCCGTCAGTGCCTCAGAGGGTATGCCGGGATGTCGAGATGACGGGCGGCTCTCGAAAGCTGCCCGTCATAACTCGCGAGCGTGACTTTTTGGCCGTGACCTCGCAGAAACTCGATCGAAGCGAGGTGCAGGGCGTCGAGCGTCCGCACCGGCGTAGGAAAAGGCTCGAGCGCTCGATCGAGAACCGGCCGAGCCAGCTCGACCAGAGCGATGCGGCCCAGCAGACTTCTCACCGACTCGGAATGCGTCGCCGCGAGCTTCCGTGAATGGATCCGTGTCCAGACCTCGTACTCGAGGAGGCGACTGGAGATCAGAGACTCCTTCCACAGATCCGGCGGCGGTTGCCTGTCTTCTGCAAGAAGCTGCGCGAGAACGACCGACGTGTCGAGATAGATCAACGATCTGCGCGATCCCGCTCGAGCTCGCCGAGGAGTTCCTCCAGCGGGGCGACCGGCTTGCTGGGCGGAATGGAGCCCGGAGGCAGGATAGCCGGCGTCACCCATCCCTGGCGCACTGCGTCGGCGAGCAGGGCGTCCGAAAGGAGTGGGCTCCGCGTCTCGCGGGGAGGAACGAGCTCTGCCACCACCCGATCCCGGTCCGTGATGAGCACGGACTCTCCATTTCCCACGAGGCGGACGTACTCCGAGAGTTTGTTCTTCAGGACCTTCAGACCGACCGATCTCATGGACACAAGGTAGCTTCCAGAAGCTACCTTGTCAACCGGTCAATCGCAAACGGCCCCGGCTACTCGTACCTCAGAGCCTCGATCGGGTCGAGGCGAGATGCTTTGACGGCGGGATACAGCCCAAAAAAGATTCCCACCGATATCGAGACGAGAAGTCCGACGACGATCGCCCAGAGAGGGGTCTCC